>NZ_CP080507.1:300000-535000 GCF_019464535.1 Horticoccus luteus
ACCACGCGCATTGCCGCCTTGCGGGACAACTGGGCGTTGTGATCGAGGACGACACGGTTGACGTTGTTCTCGCCGACTTGGTGCGTGATCGTGGTCGGGATCTTGCCGAACACCGGTTGCTTCGTGATGTAGTTGATCACGCCGCCCGGGTAGCCAGAACCGAAGAACACGGACGCCGGGCCTTTGACGACTTCAACACGATCAATGTTATTGATGTTGTAGGCGTTGTAGCGCGCGACACCGTTGCGGAGGATGGAGTTAACACCGAAACCGCGGAGGGTGAAGCCGCCTTGCGGCGTGGCCGAGTTGGCCGGACGAGCCATCGTGAAACGGTTGTCGCCCGAACCCGAAGACGAATAACGGAAGATATCCGTGATGGAACGGATGTTGTTATCGTCGATAAAATCCTTCGCCATCACCGACACGGAGATCGGGATGTTTTGGATTGGCATGTTGATACGGGTCGCCGTCACCGAATTGGTGCGGAGGTAGCCCGTATCCTTCTCGCTCGTCACCTGGAAGGGTGACAGCGTCTGCACCTCGTCGTCGGACGGGGTCGCATCAGTGGTCGTCGTTGTCGTCGTCGTGGTTGTCTTGGCTGTTTGGGCCCAGACGGACGTCGTCAACGAAACCGCGGCCATGGCCGCCAAGCAAGCGACCAAGGAGACCTTGGTCCTGCGCAATGGATAGCTAGGTTGTTGTTTCATTATTATGTGGTTTGTAGTTTCCGGTTTTGGGCCGGTAGGGACCGATCCAAAATGCGGGAAATTTGTTAGGGAAAAGATTGAACGGCGCAAGAGGTATCGGGCCTGAACGATCAGGCGCTCAGCCGGGAGGCTTGCGGGTGAGTGAGCAGGGTGGGCGAAACGCTCACGCCGATTCGGCCCGTCGTGCGCGGATTCTCGATGCGCCAGACCAAATGGTCGACGACTTGGCGGACGAGCGTGGGGAGGTTGATGTCGAGGGCGGCCGGAAGGTGATCCAAATTGTGGTAGATCACCGGGTTGTAATTTCCCAGGAGCGTCTCCACGTCGCGATCAGAACGAACGCCCGCCTGGCGCAGAGCGCGGAAAAACGAGCCGCAAAAATGGTCCACCGGCAGATAGAGGCCGGTGGGACGCGGGTTGGCTTGGACGACGCGGCGGGCGAGCGATTCGCTCTCTTCGTGCATCGGCGCGGTCTCGAGATAACTGGTGTTCGGCTTCGACCGCCCCAGGATGGTGTGGGCGGTAAGGCCGATTTCCTTGGCGCGATCCAGAAAAGCCCGCACCCGCCAGGCGACGGCGGAATAATCGGGATCCGGGGAAATGACGGCGACCACCTTGTGACCACGCGTTTGGAGGTAATCGGCGGCGGCGCGACCGTTCTCGGTGTTGTCCGGCTCAACGTAATCGCCCGCGTAGCTCATCGAGCGGCGGGTCATAAACCAAACGCGGGGTAAATCCCCCAGGCGCTGGAGACAAGCGGGAGAGGGTTCCATGCCTTGCACGATCACGCCGTCGACCTGGCGTTCGGCCAGTGGGCGGGGGAGATCGTCGGGCGAATCAGAGAATAATACCGTCAACTCGACTCGTTGGCGTTCGTTGGCGGGCTGGACGTGCAGCAACTGGTCTTGAAACCAATTGTGACTGGTATTGCGACGTGCGCCGACGAACCACACCGCGATTTTCTTGGGCGCGGCAAGGCGGGATTTGGGTCCGCGGCGGCGATTGAGCGGCGTGGGCGTGTAGCTCACCGCTTGCATCACGGCTTGGACGCGCGCCAAGCGATCAGGCGCTACCAAGTGCGGCTGATTAATGACGCGTGAAACCGTCGCGGGAGAGACTTTTGCCTTACGGGCAATGTCGGCAATGAGCATGATCGGGGTAAAAGTGCCGTGAAACTTTCAGAAAGGCTCGTGAACGGGCATGGGAGGGTCAAGAGTTTTCCCCTCCCGAAGTCTGGCATAGCGCGCACGGGGAAACCCCGATGGCTCTAGGCGGAAGCGCCGCGTTGGGCAGCCTCACGCCACGCGCTGGCATACTCGCGGCGCGCGATCAACACGTCGTCCCACACGGGCGGGTTGGTGCTGACGTGATAGCCGTGGCTCATCCCGAGTTCCGGGCAGACCCAGAGTTCGGCGGGGCGTTTCGGCCCGGCGAGCCAGAGGGCGAAGAGGTCCACGACGAACGCCCGATAGTCGATGAATTCCGGAGTCAGGCGTCCGCGGCCGTTGCTGACCGGCACCTGGCAGTGCTGGGAATTGAAGGGCCGGAGGTGGAAAAGTTGCGAATGTTGGATGAGCTTGGGCCAGACCAAAAGCCGCCGCGAATAATCGGCGGGTTGCACATGCTTCGAAACCGCGAAATGCGAATGATCCCACGTCACCGGCATGAGGCGACCCGTGGCCCGGCGAAACAGCCGGGCGATTTCGTCGAATTTCTCCGGCGTTTCCGTCGCTGTGTCGCGGTGGGTTTCAATATGCGGCCGCAGTCCGAGGGCGGCGCCGAGTTCCACGACCTTGACCGCGAGGGCGGCGGCGGTCGCGGGCGGGGTGTCGTGGTTCAAAAGCTGGACGTTCAGCAGCTCGACACCAAGGTCGAGATTGAGCTGCAATTGCTCGCGGGCCCGGCGCACGTTCCCGCAGTCGAAGCCGCCCATGACGAGGAGGCCGAATTGGTCCGCAAGCCGGCGAACCTCGGGCGAGGCGAGGGTGGCGACGCCGTCGAAACCGGCTTCCTTGATGGCGGCGAATTTGCGTTCGAGGGACCATTCCCGCTTCGCGGAAGGAAGGCCGATCATCGACCAAGTCGATGCGCATTGGATGAGACGCGGGGTCGTGGGAGCAGGGGTGGGTTTCATACTGAATTTTCAGCGAAAATGCTGATTGAATTACAGAAATACACCAGCCTAAGCTCAAAATTCCCCGCCGGCATGAAAACGAACGCTGCTTTCTCCCTTATCCTTGTAAGTTGCTGGCTGGCCGTCGCCGGGGTGGCTCGAGCGGCGGAAGCGCGTCCGCTTTCGCTGGCGGATGCGGACATTGCGCAACGGTTCGTGACGCGGCGCGAGCTGGTGCTGAAAGAAACCGCGGCGGGCATCGATCCGGCCGATCCATCCAAGGGCGGCTTTTTGAACGTCGCCGCGTGCCTGCAGCGGGGTGAAAACCGGGCCGCGGCGCTCGCGCGATTCGCGAAGCTCAACGAGCCGATGCCGGTGGATAACATGTTTTGGGTCTATCCGATGGTGACGGTGATGTTGACCGGGCACGACAACCTCGATGCGGCGAGCTGGGCGCGCATTCGCGAGCTGTGGAAGATTTATTGGCCGAGCCGGGGGGACACCGAAAATCACTGGGTGATTTCCTACGCCGGGCTTTATCTGGCGGCGCAAACCCTCCCGCCCGCGGGCGGCGATCAATGGTTCAACGGCCAGTCTTCCGCCGAAAACATGAAAGAGGCGCGTGATTACTTGCTGCACTGGATCGACGTGACGACCGCTTACGGCCAGGGCGAATACGACTCGCCCAACTACATCGAGGAATACGCGATGCCGCTCAGTTTGCTGGCGGGGTGGTCCAAGGATCCGGTGCTGCGCGAGAAGGCGCGGATGCTGTTGGACTATATTTTCTATGATTTCGTCGTCGAGCAAGTCGACGGCTACTACGGCGGCGCGCACAGCCGCGTCTATCCGAAGCAAGCGGTGGCGCCCGGCCGCACGCCGAGCTCGGCGCTGGCGTGGCTCCTGTTCGGGTTGGGTGACCGCCAAGCGGGCGCCGGAGCGACGGTGGTCGCGCTCAGCGGCTACACGCCGCCCCCGATTTTGGAACGCATCGCACGCGACATGACGGTGCGACCCTACGTCGAACGCGAACTCAAGCGCACGCGCTGGCGGCTGCGGCACGCGGGCCCGGATTCCTTTGTGATCGGCGACAAGCGCACCGTGCCGGTCTATAAATACAGCTACGTGGATCGCGACTTCGTCCTCGGCTCGTCGCAAGGCGGCTTGTTGCAACCGATCCAGCAGCAGACGTGGAGCCTCGTGTGGCGCACGGACAAGAGCACGGCCGATGCGGCCAACACGTTTTTCGGGGTGCAGCCGAGCTCGTCGGCCTTGGAAGGCGCGATGTATTTCGGGGGCGACGCTGACACGCTGGCGAACCTGATTGCGCGCTCGAAGGCGGACTACGATTCGCCGGATAAACTCACGGGCGGCTCGCCTTATGAGCAGGTGTTTCAGGACGGCACGGCGTTGATCGCGCTCTACGACATCGCGCCGGGGGCGCGATTCCCGCATATCACGACGTTTTTCTCGCGCGATCTCACGGGGGTCGACGAAGACAAATCCGGGTGGATTTTCGCGCAAGGCGGACCCGTTTACATCGCTTACCGGCCGTTGGCGCCGGGCGAGTGGAAGCCCTACGACTGGACGGGACTTTTGCGCCACGGCGGGGGCGGCTGGATCAGCGCGGGTTTTGCGGACTGGGGCACGGGCCACCGCTGCTACGTGAGCTCACAATTGCGCAACGGCTACGTGGTGCAGGTGGCGCCCACGCGGGATTACGCGAGCTTCAACGCGTTCAAATCGGCGGTGCGCGCGTTGCCGCTGACATATTCGACGAAGGACAAACCCCAGGTGACGTTCACCGCGCTCGGAGGCCAACGCCTGCAGGCGCGTTACGGCGAGCCACCGACAGTCGACGGAAAATCGCCGGACTACGCGCACTGGCCGTTGTTTGACGGCCCGTTTGCGCACGAAGCGCGCGGCAGCGGCAAACTCGACCTGCGCCACGGGGGCGAGCGCTTGCTGCTCGATTTCAACCACACCCGCACTGAGGAGTCCGCCACCGCGGTCCAGCCATGAAACTGCCCCCCGTATTTTCGTTCGCCGCCCTGAGTCTCGCGTTCGCCGGTTCGATCGCATGTGCCGCGGAACCGGCGCCGACGGCGCATCGGCTCTACACTGCCGTGGCGATGACCGGGCAACAGCACAACACCTCGGTGCCGACCGATTCCGGACTCTATTTCCGTGAAGGCGCGAACCAGTGGGCGCATTTTGGTCCGCGCGTGCTGGGCGTGATGACCGTCGCGGTCGATCCGCGCGATCCGCAGGTGTCGCTGATCGCGAGTGCGGATGGCGTGGTGCGGTCGGCGGATGGCGGCCGGACTTGGCGCAAGACGACTGGTTGGGAAGTGGCGGATGTGCGCGCCATCGTCTTTGACGAGCAACGCCCCGAGCTCGCTTATGCCGCGACCGCGTGGGGTCCGCTGCGATCGACGGACGCGGGTGCCACGTGGCAGCTCGCGCAAAAAGGTTTGCCGCGGTTGTATGGTCAGACGCTGGTCGTGGAGCCGCAGGGCCGTATTTTACTCGGCACGGAGAAAGGGTTGTTCGCCTCCACCGATCGCGCGCAGTCGTGGCACGCGCTGACGTTTCCCGAGGTCTCGGTGCTGCGGCTCGCGCAAAGCCGCGCGGATGCCAAGGTGCTCGTGGCCGGCACGGAAGGGCGCGGCGCGTGGTTGTCGCGCGACGGAGCGAAAACGTGGACGCAAATTTCCCACGTGCCCGCGACCGCGAATGTCTATGCGGCGGCGGCGGACCCGTTGGATTCGCAACGGCTCGCGGTCGGCGGTTGGAGCATCGGCGTGCGCTGGTCGAACGACGGCGGCGCCACGTGGCGCGATGCGACGGCGGGGCTGCCGGCCGGCAACGTGTTCGCGCTCGCTTTCGATCCCGACCACGCCGGCCGCTTGTGGGCGGGAGTCTTTGAGCGCGGCATTTACTATAGCGACGATGACGGCGCGTCGTGGATCGCCGACGGTCTGGACGGCGCCTACGTATTCGATTTCGTCTTCGCCGCGGCGCCCACGAAGTAAAATGACCGACCGGGGGCGCGACTTTCCGCGATGCGCAGCGCGCCGGGCGCGGCGACCGGAACATTGTTCGGCCAATGCGGTAACTGGGCCGCTCCGCGGTCGGCCGCCCTCTGCGGCGGCTCTTCACTTTTCTCATGTCTGCAACTCCTTTCGTTAATTCCGCCAGTTGGATTTGGTCCGCCGAGGGCTCGCACAGCGCTCCGGCGCCCGAGGCCGCGACGCCATCGCACTACCAGGTGCGCTATTTTCGGCGCACGTTCGAGGTCGAGGATCCGACCGCGGCGACGTTGCGCGTGCAATTGTCGGCGGACAGCCGCTACCTGTTTTTTTGCAACGGCAACTTTATCGGCCGCGGGCCGGCGAAGGGGGACATCAACCACCATTTCTACGACTCGTTTGATTTGACGCCGTATTTGCGCGCGGGGCGCAACGTCCTCGCGGCGCTCGTGCTCGACATGTCCCACGTGGCGCACCGTCCGGCATTGCTCGGGCCGCCGTGTTCGGTGATGACTTACACGGGCGGTTTCGTGCTGGAAGGCGAGTTGCGCGGGCGCACGGGGGAGACCGTGGCGGATTTGCGCACGGGCGCCGAATGGAGAGTGGCGGTGGACAAGGCGCATCGTTTTCAAAACGAGAACACGACCTTCGAGGGTTACCTCGGGTATTTCGAACATCGCCTGTCGGCGTTGATCCCTGCGGGGTGGAACACCGCCGATTTCGACGACTCGGCCTGGGCGGAGGCGCACGTGTTGTTCAAAGCGGAGCTGCTCGAAAACCGCCGCGACCCGTCGAGCCCTTACGGTTTGCTGCCGCGCATGATTCCGATGCTGGAAGAGGGAACGCCGCAGATTTTTGCGGATGCGTTTCTCCAAGGCGGCGCGCCGGTGTCGGCCGAGTGGCAACGGTTGTTGATCGGCGACGCGGCGCTGACGCTGCCGGCGGGTGCGACCGTGGATGTGGTTCTCGACGTGGGCGAACTCACCACGGCGTTTCCGCATCTGCTCGTCGCGGGCGGCGCGGGGAGCGTGCTGCGGCTGACTTACGCGGAAGCGTTGCGGCTGCCGTGGAAGACGCCGAATGCCCAACTGATCGGCAAACAACAATCCCTCG
Organism: Horticoccus luteus; assembly: GCF_019464535.1. Classification (GTDB taxonomy): domain Bacteria; phylum Verrucomicrobiota; class Verrucomicrobiia; order Opitutales; family Opitutaceae; genus Horticoccus; species Horticoccus luteus. Next base: position 306,966 of record NZ_CP080507.1, read on the forward strand.
CGAACCTCGCTTCGCATTTTGCCGACGAGAGCTCGGGCTGGACGTTCGATCGCCGCGGCAAGGTGACAGGCTGGGGCGACATTTGGGAACCGTCGGGCCAGGTGGAGCTTTTCGAGCCGCTGCACTGGCGGGCGTTTCGCTACATCGGCCTGCGGATCGTGGTCGGCGCGGAGCCGCTCACGTTGCGGGCGTTGCAACATCGGTTCACGGCCTATCCCTACCGCATCGCGGCGAAATTTGAGTCGTCGGACGCCGCGTTGAACCGCATCTGGCCGGTCGCGTTGCACACGATGCGGTTGTGTTCGCACGAGACGTTTGAGGACTGCCCGCACTACGAGCAGATGCAGTATGCGGGCGACACGATGATCACCTCGAAGATCGCGATGCTCACGACGGGCGATTACCGCCTGAGCAAGCAGGCGCTGCATCATTTCGACTGGTCGCGGTTGTCCGATGGGTTGACGCAGAGCCGGTTTCCCTCGCGCCTCGTGCAGGTGATTCCCACGTGGTCGTTGCACTGGATCACCAACACCAAGGATTACGTGATGTGCTCGGGCGATCTCGGGACGGCGAAGGAGCTGCTGCCGGGCGTGCGCGCCGTGACGGACTGGTTCCGGCGGCACACGGATGCCAGCGGCCTGCCCGCGAAACTTCCGTATTGGAATATCACGGACTGGTGCCCGTGGTGGCCGCGCGGCGTCGTGCCCGGAGCGGACACCGGGCCGACGACGATTCTCAGCGCGCAATACATCCAGGCGTTGACGGAAGTCGCCTGGCTCGCGCGCTTGCTCGGGCGCGACAGCGAGGCCCGCGAGCTTGAGGCCGAGGCGATGACGCTGCGGCCGAAGCTGCACGCGCTCACGTGGAGCGAGAGCGAAGGGCTTTACTTTGACCGGCCGGGCGGGCCGGAAGTCAGCCAATACGGCAACGCGTGGGCAATCGTGGCGGGCATCGCGGGCGAGCGCGAACGCCGCCGGATCTTCGAACGATTCCCCAATGATCCCAAACTCGCGCCGGGATCGTTTTTCTGGTGGCACACGGGCTTCGCCGCGCTGGCCGCGGCGGGCCGGTTCGACGAGATGCCGCAACATCTCGGGCCGTGGCACGAGTCGATCGGCTTCGGCCTCTCGACGTTCGTGGAGGAGAACTCCTATTGGCGCTCGATGTGTCACGCATGGTCGGCGCATCCCGCGCTCGCGTTTCTGCAAGGCATCCTGGGCGTGACGCCGACGGCGCCGGGCTTCGCGGAGGTTTTGATCGCCCCGCAGCGCTGCGGACTCACGCATGCCTCCGGCCGCGTGTGCACGCCGCAGGGTGGCATCGACGTCGCGTGGCGGATGGAATCGGACCACGACTTCCGCCTCCAAATCACCACTCCGGCTTCGCTCGCCGTGACCGTGGTTGCACCCAATGGAGCCCGGCGATCCTTCGCCGGGGGAGCCTTTGCCGAAACGTTTTCCCTCACATGAAATCCCTGCGTCTGCATCACGAAGCCGGTCGCGCGGTGGCGGTGGCGTTGGCCGGCGAGGCCGGCGCGCCGGAAGCGCTGCTTTGCCGGTATGTCTATGCGAGCGCGGAGGCGGCCAATGAATCGCCGCGCCCGTATTTTCACCCGTTGAATTCGCTCGCGGGCGATACGTTGACGAATTTCCGGCCCAACGATCATCCGTGGCACCACGGCCTCAGCCTTACGGTAAATCACGCGGGCACCGCGAATTTCTGGGGCGGACCGACCTGCCTGCGGCCCGACGGTTACCAGTGGCGCGACGACCACGGCGCGCAACATCATCTCGAGTGGTCGACGCTGGCCGCCGAGGGCGCCACCGCGACGCTGGCGCACACGCTCGCCTGGCGCCGGAGCGGGGAAACGATTTTCACGGAACGCCGCGAAATCGTCCTCGCGCTCGATGCGGCCGGTCACGCCTGGTCGTTGCACTGGCGCAGTGCGCTGCGCAACGCGACGACGCGGGACCTCGCGCTCGGCAATCCGAGCTCCGCGGGCGGTCTGGCGGGTTCGCACTACACGGGGTTGCAGTTTCGCGGCGCGCGGGCGCTGCTCGACGATCACCTCGACAAGACCATCGAGATCATCGCGGAAGGCGGCCTCACGGGAGAAAAGGCCGTGCACGGCGCGAAAGCCGGTTGGATGGAGTGGCACGCGCAGAGCGATACGACGCTGCACCGCGTGAAAATCCGTTTCACCAACAACAGCGGGCCGCTGCAGTGGTTTGTGCGTCGCGGATATCCGCTCGCGGCATTTCCTTTCCAGGCAGATCAGGATTATGTCTTGGCGCCGGGCGCGACCCTGTCGCTCGACCACACCCTCACGTTCACCCAATCATGACTATTGATCGCAAAACGTTTCTGCGCGGACTCGGCGTCGGCGCCATCGGCACCTTCGCCGCGCCGGCTTTGCTGGCCGGCCACTCTTCGAAGGAGGCGTCGTCGACGGCGGTGAAGCTGCCGGCCTTCGATGCCAGCGGTCCGGAGCCGTTCTGGGCCGCAGTGCAGGCGAGTTACGTGATCGAACCGCCGCTCATGTATTTCAACACCGGCGGCCTCGGCCCCGCGCCGCGCCGGGTGCTGGATATCTTCACTCGCACGATGATGGCCCACCAGCGTGTTTCTGATACGGGTCACGATCTTTTCGACGGCGCCCGCGAAGAAGTGGCGAAGTTTTTCGCCGTGAAACCGGAGGAGGTTTGTTTCACGCGCAACGCCACCGAAGGCAACTCGATCGTCGCGGCCGGCCTGCGGCTGGCGAAGGGCGATGAAGTGATTTTCGAATCGCACGCGCATCCCGGCGGCTCGTTTCCGTGGGTCAATCAACAGCAGTTGAACGGGATCGTCGTGAAGCTGTTCGATCCTGATCCGGCGAGCCCGGAAGGAAATCTTGAGCGGATCAAGGCGTTGATCACGCCGCGCACCAAGGTGATTCAAGTCAGCCACGTCACCGCCCCGACGGGGATCGTGTTTCCCGTGGCGGAGATCGCGAAACTGGCCCGCCAGCACGGCGCGTGGTTTCACATCGATGGCGCGCAGTCGGCGGGCATGTTTCCGTTCGGATTGCGCGACACCGGCTGCGATTCGTTCGCGACGAGCGGTCACAAATGGCTCGGTGGGCCGCACGAAACGGGGATCTTTTATGTGCGACATGAGCGGCAGGACACGCTCGCGCCGATCGAGGTGGGCGCGTATTCCGGCGAGCTGCCGTTTTTGCCGGGCACGTTGAAATACGTGGATTCGGCGGTGCGCTACGAATACGCGACCCGCAGCGCCGCGAGCATCGTCGCTCTCGCCGAGGCCTTGCGGTTTCAGGAGGAGATCGGGCGGGAACGCATCGCCGCGCACGGGCGGGCGCTGGCGGAGCAGTTGCGGGCCGGCCTCGCGAAAATTCCCGATGTGGAAATTCTCACGCCCACGCGCCCCGAGATGCGCGGGTCAATCACCACCTTTCGCTCGTCCCGGCTACCCTACGATAAATTGTTCGGCGAGTTGTGGGGCAAATACCATTGCCGCTGCCGGCCGGTGAGCGAGCAGAAGCTCGACGCGTTGCGCGTGTCGACGCATTCGTTCAACTCGCCCGCGCAAGTCGATCATCTGCTCGAGGGCATCACCACGGTGTTGCGCAAGGCGTGACGGCGTTGCGGCGCAGTCGAGTGCAGGCCACCCCCGCGGCTGCCGCCCGCCGGGTGCGTTCAGTCGGCGACTTCGACGAGCATCTCAACTTCGACCAGCGCGTTGCCGGGCAATGCCGCGACGCCGACCGAGGCGCGCGCATGCCGGCCGCGCTCGCCGAAGGCGGCGACGAGCAGATCGGAGGCGCCATTCACGACCTTCGACTGGCCGGTGAAATCGTCGGTGCAATTCACAAAGCCGCCGACGCGGACCACGCGTTTCACGCGGGCGAGTTCGCCGATTTCCGTTTTCAACGCGCTGAGCAACTGCACCGCGCACACGCGCGCGGCCGCGGCCGCCTGGGCTTCGGTGGCGTCGCGACCGACTTTGCCGGTGATCAGGCCGCCGGCGGGATCGCGGGGGATTTGGCCCGCGAGAAACACCAGCGAGCCGGTGCGCACGGCGGGCACGTAGTTCGCGATGGCGGCGGGCGCGGTGGACAGCGTCACGCCTTGGGCGGAGAGGCGCTGCTCCGGCGTGGTCTCGGCCGCGTGCACGGCGGCGGCCCACATCACACTGCACAGGATCATGGCCAGGCGCTTTTTCATGTGGCGCGGACTCAAAGCGCTCCTCCCGGCGGCGCGCAACGTTAGAAACCTTTTTACCCTTATGCCTCTTCTCAAACCTGGTGTCCTGTTCGCTGTAGCGCTCGCCGTGGGGGCGAGTGCCGCGGCGGCGCCGCACGAGCTCTACGTCTGCGCGAGCGTGAACGACAATTACGTCATCGGCTCGACCTACGTGACCATGAGCGGACTCTTCCGGCGCGGCGGAGACGGCCAGTGGCAGCACGTCGGTTTCAACGACGTCGGCTTGATGGCGGTCTCGTTTGATCCGCGCGATCACCGCACGTTTTACACGGCTACGTTGAACGGCTGCGTGCGGACGTTTGACGGCTACGACCACCTGCGGGTCACCACGGGGTGGGACGTCACGGAGCCGCGGGATGTGTGCGTGGACCCGAATGCGCCGGACACCGTTTACCTCGCGTTGCCGGACGGCGTGGTCGTGACGACCAACAAAGGCGATACGTGGGAACGCCGCGAACACGGCCTGCCAACGCGGGGGAAATACACGCAGACGATCGAGGTCGACCGCACACGGGCGGGGCGCGTCCTCGCGGGTTGCGAGAAGGGTATTTTTCTGACCGAGGATGCCGGCAAAAACTGGCGCCAGGTGTTGGCCACGGTCGACGCCGTCCTCGACGTGCAGCAATCGCCGCACGATCCCGCGCAATGGTTCGCGGTCTCGCAAAGCGCGGGTGCCTGGCGCTCGGCGGACGGCGGTGCGACGTGGGCGCAGGTGGGTGGCGTGCCCAAAGCGAAGGCGTTTTATAACGTGAGCTTCGACGCGACCAATCCGCAGCGGCTCGTGCTCGGCGGCTACACGTATGGTGTGCTGACGTCGGAAGATGGCGGGCGCACGTGGACGGAACGCAACGCGGGCCTCCCGGCCGGACACCACGTGTGGCGCGTCGCAGTGGACCCGGATGACGGGCGGATTTACGCCGCCGTGCGCAGCGATTCAATTTACGTGTCCGCCGATTTTGGTCGCACGTGGAAAGCCGCCGGACTGCCCGGCTCGCAGGTGGCTGAATTTGTGTTTGTGCCCGCCGCGACGAATTCAACCCCCGCCCGCTCCTCGCGATGAAATCCGTCACGTTTCTCACCGTTCTTTTCAGTTTGGCCACGGCACTGACCGCGGGGGCGCAGCCCTCTTTTTCCGGGCCGCCGCCCTCGCGCACTGTCGTGCACGACGCGAGCGTGCGCCGCGCGCAATACCTGCAACGCATCAACGAAGCCCTCGACTGGCGGATTGCGGCGATTGATCGCCAGAACGTCGCCGGGACCGTCGATCTCGCGGCCGTCAGCGCGTTGCTGGCGCGCCATCAGGACATCGAGTTGTGTAATCAACGCGTCATCGAATTGATGAAGACGCCCGGCAGCGGACCGTTCTGGATGTTTCCGACGGTCTGCGTGTCCTTCCTCGGGCGCGATCAACTTTCCGCCGAGGCGAAAGCGGCCATCCGCACGGCGTGGAAATCTTTCCAGATTCGGGGCGACACCGAGAATCATTGGGCGATGTATTACACTTCGGTCTATCTCATGAGTGAGCTTTATCCGAACGATCCCGCCGAGTCGTGGTTCAACGGGAAAAGCTCCGCCGAGAATCGGGCGGAAGCGCGCGCTTATTTGATCAGTTGGATGGATCTCGCCACGACCGTCGGGCAGGGCGAATACAATCCCTCCCACTACATCGGAGAATACGCGATTCCGATGATGTTGATGGCGCGGTGGGCGCAGGATCCAGCCATGCGGCAGCGCGGTCATATGATGCTGGACTGGATTTTCGCGGGTCTCGCGGAGAGCACGCTGAACGGTGTGTTGCACGGGCCGAACTCGCGCACGGACGAAGGCTCGGTCGTCGAGCGGTGGAATGCGCTCGCATCGGTTTTTAGCTGGGTGCTTTTCGGCAACACGCCGCCGATCGCGGGCTACGGCGGGTGGGGCAACTATTTCATGGCGATTGCGGACAGCTATGAAGTGCCCGCGGTGATTTATCTCATCGCCACCGATCGGTCGGCGCCGTTTCTGCAGCGCGACCTCGCCCGCAGCCGCCGGCGGTGGCGCTACAGCGCCGAGTTGTTCATGCCGGTGTATAAAACCAATTACACGACGAAGCATTACGCCGTCGGCTCCTATCAAGGCGGCATTTCCGATCCGATTCAGACGCATGTGTGGGACGTGACGTGGGACGTCACGGATCCGCGCGGCATTCACAACACGATGTTCTCGCTGCATCCGTTGGCGTCGAACCACGTCCTGCAGATGTATTTCTCGGAACTGCCCGACACGATGGCCCAAGACATCACGAAACAGGGCAAGCCTTCCTACACCCTGGCGGGGAAAATCGTCGGCTGTTCGCCCTACGAGCAGGTGTTTCAAGATCTCGATACGGTGGTCGCCCTCTACGATATCGCGCCGGGCGTCGAGTTTCCGCAGGTGAACGGGTTTTTCTCCAAGGACCTCATCAACGTGACCGAGGACCAGTCGGGGTGGATTTTCGCCGAGGGGGGCGACACCTACCTCGCCTACCGGCCGCTCGCGCCTTACCATTGGGAAGCGTATCGGCACTTCGACGGTGGGTGGGCGGCGAAACAGGAGGAGATTGGCGGCCGGTTGCTCGTCAGCCCGCACCTGAAAAACGGCACGATCGTGCAGGCGGCGTCGGCGTTCGACTTCAAGGATTTCGAGGACTTCAAGAACGCGATCCGGCGTTTGCCCGTGGAGTTCAGCCTCAAGCCGAAGCCGGCGGTGAAGATGATGACCTTGCGCGGACATGACATCGTCGTGACCTATGGCGAAGCGCCGACGCGCGACGGGGAGAAGATCGATTACGCGAAGTGGAAGCTTTTCGAGGGTCCGTATCTCAACGCGGAGAAGAATTCGAAACGCCTCGTCATCACGCACGGCGCTTTGCAACGCGTGCTCGATTTCAACACCCTGACCATCGCCGACACCGTCACCCAACCCTGAACTTACGTTATGAAAACCAAACACAAACTGCGCTGGCTGGCCGGCTGGGCGCTCTTGACGAGTGCCGCTCTCGCGGCGGCTCCGGCCTACGATTTCTACCTGTGCGCGTCCGTGAATAAAGGCTACGTCACGGGCTCGAAGATCACGACCGTGAGCGGGCTGTTCCAGCGCGAGGCCGATGGCACGTGGCACCACATCGGCTACAACGACATGAGCATCGCCGCCGCGGCGTTTGATCCGCGCGATCACAACGTCATCTACACGGCCGCGCTCAACGGCTGCTGGCGCACGCTCGATGGCGGCAAGACCTGGCGGCAAACCAACGACTGGACGATCACCGAGGGCCGCGACATCGCGGTCGATCCGCACGCGCCGGATCACGTTTATCTCGCGTTGCCCGACGGGGTCGCGGTTTCGCAGGACCGTGCGGAGACCTGGACGCGCCGCGAAAACGGATTGCCGGAACGCGGCAAATACACGCAGACGATCCGGGTCGATCGCAGCCAGGCCGGCCGCGTGCTGGCGGGTTGTGAGACGGGGATTTATCTGACGGAAAACGGCGCGGAATCCTGGCGGCGCGTGCTGCCCACGACCGATACCGTCGATGATATTCAGCAAAGCTACCATGATCCCAAAACGTGGATCGCGGTCACCCAAAGCGCGGGCGCATGGATGTCGCACGACGGCGGCGCGACGTGGGCCAAACTCGACGGCGTGCCCTCCGAACACACGCTCTACAACGTGACCTTCGATCCGCGCAACCCGCAGCGGATCGCGCTGGGCGGCTGGGACGCCGGCGTGCTGACGTCGGAAGACGGCGGGAAAACCTGGGCGAATCGCACGGCCGGATTACCCGCTCCGCACCACGTCTGGCGCGTCGGGATCGATCCTGACAACGGGCTGCTTTACGCCAGCCTGACGAAGCAGACGCTCTTCACTTCCGCCGACTTCGGTCGCACGTGGAAAGCGGGACCGTTCGAAGACTCGGCCATCAACAACTTCATCAGCCTGCCCCGGGCAGAGAAATAATCGGGAGAGCCATCAACGTGAAAATTACCATCCCCGTCCTGTGTGCCTTGTTCGCGGCCTCGCTGTTGCCGGCGACTGGCCAACCCTCCTTTGAAGGTCCGATGCCGGACCGCCACGTGGTCACCGATGCCAACGTGCGGCGGCAGGACTACAACCGCCGGGCGGACGAAGTTGTGAACTGGTATGCGGCCCAAGCGAAGCCGGGCCAAGACCTCGGCGTCGGCCAGATTCTGGCCAAACTCGTGCGCCATGAGGACGAACCGCAGGTCTCCCAAAGTGTGATCGCCCTGATGAAGGATCCCGGCACGGGACCGTTCTGGATGTTTCCGGTCGTGGGCATTTCGATGCTGGGACAAGACCAGCTTTCCCCGGCCGCGAAGAAGGCGATTCGCGACATGTGGCGCACCACTTACCAAGTGCGCGGCGACACCGAGAATCACTGGTTGATGTATTACACGTCGCTTTACCTGATCGCCGAACAGAATCCCAACGAGCCGGCCAACACCTGGTATACGGGCAAAAGCTCGGCGGAGAATCTCGCGGAGGCGCGCAGTTATCTGATCAGTTGGATGGATCTCACGACCACGGTGGGGCAGGGCGAATTCACGCCGACCGGCTACATCGCGGAATATTCCATTCCCCTTTTGTATCTGGCGACGTGGGCCAAGGACCCCGCGATGCGCCAACGCGGGCAGATGATGCTCGACTGGCTGTATGCGGAGCTCGCGGAGAACACGCTCAACGGCGTGTTGCACGGGCCGAATTCCCGCACTGATGAACGCGAAGTGGTGGAGCGCGGCAATACCGCGGCGTCGTTTTACTGCTGGCTGCTTTTCGGCAACACGGTGCCGCCGCAGGCTTACGGCGGGTTTGGCATCTACTTCGCCGTGGCCGCGAAAAACTATCACGTGCCCGACGTGATCTACCACATCGCGGTGGAGCGGGATCGCGACTACACGCAACACGACCTGAAGCGCACGCGGCGCCGCTGGCGTTACAGCGATCAGCTCTCGCCCCCGGTTTACCGGACCAATTACACGCGCAAGGATTACGCGGTCGGCTCCATCCAAGGCGGCTTGATCGATCCGATCCAAACGCACGTGTGGGATGTGACGTGGGACGTGCCGGACCCGCGCGGGGTGCACAACACGATCTTTTCGCTGCAGCCGTATTCCGCCAACCGGTCGATGCAGATGTATTTCTCGGCGTATCCCGAGCTGATGATCCCCAACCTCGCCGTCGAAGGAAAGCCGAGCTACGACCTGTCCACGAAAGTGATCGGCAGCTCGCCTTACGAGCAGGTGTTTCAGGATCACGACACGGTCATTGCACTCTACAATATCGCGCCCGGCACGCGTTTCCCGCAGGTCAATGGATTCTTCTCGAAAGACCTGCAGAACGTCACCGAAGACAAGTCGGGCTGGATCTTCGCGCAAGGCGGCAAGACCTACCTGGCTTACCGTCCGCTCGCGGGCTACCATTGGGAGAAATATCAGCATCGCGACGGCGGTTGGGCGAAAGAGGTCAAGGACCTCGGCGACAAGCTCCTGATCAGCCCGCATCTGCAAAACGGCACGATCGTGCAGGCCGCGGATGAATCGGAATTCAAAACGCTGGCCGAGTTCGCCGCCGCGATTCGCGCGCTCCCGCTGGAATTCAAGCTCGCGCCGGAGCCGACCGTGAAATTCACCACGCTCCGCGGCCACCAGATGGCGTTTACTTACGGCCAAACGCCCGTGCTCGACGGCAAGCCGGTGGATTACGCGGACTGGAAGCTCTTCCAGAGCCCTTATCTCAACGCCGAGAAGGGTTCGAAGCGGTTGACCATCACGCACGGCGAACTCGAACGCGTGCTCGATTTCAACACGCTGACGATCACGGATCGCGTGCGCGAACCGTAAGAATCGCCGCGTTGCCGCGCCGCCTGCCCGAGCAGGCTGGCGCGGCGCACCGGCTCCTGTATCGGTGCGTTTGCCCTTTCTTTCCATGCCCCGCGCCAACCTCACGATTCGGGCGAATGAGCCCGGCCCCACGATCAGCCGCCATCTCTTCGGCCATTTCGCCGAGCATCTGGGGCGTTGCATTTACGACGGGCTATGGGTGGGCGAAAACGCCCGCGTGCCCCACGTGCGCGGCTGGCGCAGCGATCTGGTGGCGGCGCTGCGGCGCCTGCGCATTCCGAATCTCCGCTGGCCGGGCGGTTGCTTTGCGGACGACTACGCCTGGCGCGATGGCATTGGCCCGCGCGAGCGCCGGCCGCGGCGGATCAACGCGCACTGGGGCGGCGTGGTCGACGACAACGCCGTGGGCACGCATGAGTTTCTCGATCTGTGCGCTCAGCTCGGTTGCGAGCCTTACGTGGCGGCCAATGTCGGCAGCGGTTCACCGCGCGAGATGCGCGATTGGATCGAGTATTGCAACGCCCCGGCGGGCTCGCTCGCCGAGGAGCGCGCGGCGAACGGCCGGCGCGAACCGTGGAAGATCCGACTCTGGGGCATCGGCAACGAAAACTGGGGCTGCGGCGGCCACATGACGCCGGAATATTACGCCAACGAGTATCGCCGTTTCACCGGTTACGCGCGGGAATTTCCGGACGCTCCGCTCTTTCGCGTCGCGTGCGGTCCGGCGGGCGACGACGTGCGGTGGACCGAGGTGATGATGCGCGACGCGTTGAAAGGGCCGTTTCACGCCGCGCCGATGTTTCAGGGCCTCTCGCTGCACTACTACACGATGCCGGGCACATGGGAGAACAAACACGCGGCCTCCCCGTTTGACGAAAATGGTTGGAAAAGCGTCATGGCGCTCGGGTGGAAAATGGACGCCATCGTGCGCGGCCATCGCGCCGTCATGGATCGCTACGATGCCGCGGGTGCAGTGGCGCTGGTGGTCGACGAGTGGGGTGCGTGGTTTGCGGCGGAGCCGGGCACGAATCCGGGTTTCCTTTATCAACAGCAGACAGTCCGCGACGCCGTCCTCGCAGCGCTCACGCTCAACGTTTTCATCAACCACTGTGAACGCGTGCGATTCGCGAACCTCGCGCAGATCGTGAACGTGCTGCAGGCGGTCGCGCTGACGGAGCCAGGCGGCGGCCGGCTCGTGCTGACGCCGACGTGGGATACGCTGGAGCTTTACTCCGCGCACCAGGATGCACGACGGCTCGCCGTGGACTGTGACGCCGCGTTCGCGTCGCACGACGGTTTGGAGTTTCCCCACGTTTCGGCGACGGCCTCGGTCGCCGCCGACGAGTCGATTACGTTGACGGTGTGCAACACCGATCCCGCCGCCGCAGCGGACGTGACGCTCGCGCTGGCCGGACGGAACGTGAGCGTGCGTGAGGCGCGCGTGCTGGCGACGCCGGTGCTCACCACGTGCAACACCTTCGATCATCCCCGGGCCGTGACAGCGCGTCCGCTCGACGGGGTGAAAACCGATGCTGCCGGCGTGCATTTCACGCTGCCGCCGGGCGCCGTCGCCGCCCTTCGTTTTTCATGAGCCTGCCCACCTGCCTGCCTTTGCCGCGCATTCGCTTCGAGCGCGGTTTTCTCGCCGAACGCGCCCGCCTCGTCCGTGAGGTCGTCATCCCGTATCAATGGGAAGCGCTCAACGACCGCGTGCCCGGCGCCGAGCGCAGCGGCACGATCAACAATTTCAAAGTAGCCGCCGGCGAACGGCCGGGGGAATTCTACGGCTATTGGTTCCAGGACTCCGATCTGGCGAAATGGCTCGAAGCGGCCTCGTTTTCGCTCGCGACGCATCCCGACCCGAAATTGGACGCGGAGCTCGATGGCATTATCGCAACCATCGCCAAAGCCCAGCAACCCGATGGCTACCTCGACACGTTTGTGCAGTTGACCGCTCCGGACAAGCGGTGGACCAACCTGTTTGAATGGCACGAGCTCTATATCGCCGGCCACTTCATCGAGGCGGGCGTGGCGCACTTCGAGGCGACGGGTAAACGCACGCTGCTCGACGTGGTCGGCAAGCTCGCCGACATGATCGAGAAAGTCTTCGGCCTCGGCGCCGGCCAGATCCCGGGCTATCCGGGGCACGAGGAGATCGAGCTCGCGCTGGTGAAACTGGCGCGCGTGACCGGTGAAAAACGTTACGTGCAGCTCGCGGCCTATTTCATCAACCAACGCGGCGCAGCGCCCAACTATTTCGATGCCGAGAGCCAGCGTCTCGGCGTGAGCGCCAAGCTCCCCATCTATTTCTACAAAAACCGTTGGGAATATCTGCAGGCGGAAAAGCCGGTGCGAGACGCGCTGGAGCCCGTCGGCCACGCCGTGCGGGCGATGTATCTCTACACGGCCATGGCGGACCTGGCGCGAGAGCTGGGCGATCAATCGCTGCGCCAGGCCTGCCACACCCTCTGGAATAATTTGCGCGACTATCACACCTACATCACGGGCGCGGTCGGGTCGGAGTGGGAAGGCGAACAGTTTTCCGGGCGCTACGATCTGCCGAACGATCGGGCGTATGCCGAAAGTTGCGCCGGCATCGGCCTCGTCTTCTTTGCGCGCCGGATGCTGGATCTGGAGCTGCGCGGCGAGTTCGCCGATGCGATGGAGCGCACCTTGTTCAACAACGTGCTCGCCGGCATGGCGCTCGACGGGAAAACATTCTTTTACGTCAACCCGCTGGAAGTGCGCCCGGAGGAAGCGAAGGCGCGCCGCGACCAGCACTACGTGAAGACGCAGCGCGTGCCGTGGTTCGGTTGCGCGTGCTGCCCGCCCAACATCGCGCGCACCTTGACCTCGCTCGGCTACTACGTGCACTCGGTGCAGCCCGACGGTCTCGCGATTCATCTCTACGCGGACTGTGCGCTCGACGCCACGGTGGCCGGAGTGAAAGTCGGCCTCGCGGTGAAAACCGATTATCCGTGGGACGGGAAAGTCCGGGTGGAGGTGACGCCGCGCGGGCCGGCGAAATTCGGGTTGCGGTTGCGGCTGCCCGGCTGGTGCACCGCGCCGAGTGCGTCGGTCAACGGCGCCCCCGTGGATCTCGCCGCGCACGCGCGCGACGGTTACCTGCACCTCGATCGCGAATGGGCGCCGGGCGATGTCGTGACGTTGGATCTGCCGATGACTGTGCAACGCGTGCGCGCGCATCCCCGGGTCCACTACGATCTCGGATGCGTGGCGCTGCAGCGCGGACCGCTGGTTTTTTGCGTCGAGCAAATCGACAACGGCCCGCAGCTCGCGCAACTCGTCTTGCCGAAGCGCGCGGTGCTCACGGCGCGGTTCGATGCAGGATTGCTGGGCGGAGCGATCGTGATTGAGGGCGCCGCTGAACGCATCACCCCGGCGTCAAACGAACTCTATTCAACGGCGGAACCCATCCGGGTGCCCGCGACACTCAGGGCGGTGCCTTACTGCCTCTGGAATAACCGGGGCGAAGGCGAGATGCGGGTCTGGCTCCGCGAAGATTAAACCTAAGACTAACATATTATGATCCACATCCGATCTGCCGACGTTTTCTCGTGCTCGATCAACTCGCGCATAGAGCGCAAGGTTCACCGCCCAGGCGTCCGCTGGGTGCGGCGGGCAGTCCCGGCGCTTTTGCTGGCGGTGACCGCGGCGACGGTCGTGGCGCAACCGCAGCAAAAAATTGTGGATGCGATCATCGCCGATGGAATGACGGATCAAACCGGCTACAAATTCCTGGAGGAATTGTGCGACGACTTCGGCGGCCGGCTCGTGGGGAGCCCGCAAAACCAAGCGGCGATGGAGCGCACCGTGGCGGAGTTGAAGGCGCTGGGAATCGAAGCGCGTTTGGAAGAATTCAAGATGCCGGGATGGGAGCGGGGCGATGATCGGATCACCATGCTCGCGCCGGTGCCGCGGCCGATCCGCGCGGCGTCGATCAGCTACACGCAACCGACTCCCGAATTCACCGCGGACGCCGTGGACCTGAAACTCGGACGGGCGGAGGACTACGCGGGACAGGACACACAGGGAAAAATCGGCGTGGTTTCGGCCGGCAGCCCGGTGTCGACCCGCGAGAGTATAAAGCAGGCGATGGCGCATGGGGTGAAAGCGCTGCTCTTCATCGATCGCGTGAATGGCGGTCAGTTGCTCGCGCGTTCGGGGAGCTTTGTCGGCGAGCCGTTGGCGCTGCCGGTCTTCACGATCACGGCGGAGGAAGGATTGTGGATGCAGCGGTTGCTGGCGCGAGACCAGCGCGTGACGCTCACCTTGGTGGTGCGCTCGAAATGCATTCCGGTCACCACGGCCAACATCGTGGCGCGTTTCCCTGGACGCACGCCCGACACGGTGATTTTGGGCGGCCACTTTGATGGTTGGGATCTCGGCCAGGCGGCGTTGGATAACGGCCTGGGGATTGCCCAGATTCTCAACACCGCGCGGCTCCTGCAGAAGCACAGCCCGGAAAATCTGCGCACGGTGGAGCTCGTCTGGTTCAATGGCGAAGAGGCGGGTCTGTGGGGTTCGCGCACGCAATCGGAGCGCGAGCGCGACGCGCCGATCGTCGCCATGATCAACCTCGACATGGCCGGCTACCCGACCGGGGTGAACGCGATGGGCTACGACGAGTTGATGCCGGTGCTGCAGCGATTCAACGAGACGCTGGGTGAATTGAAGTTGAAGGACGGGGTCGTGAGCTCGCCGTGGCGCGGCAGCGATCATTTGCCGTATATGTTGACGGGCGTGCGGGCCATCACGATCGGCGGCCCGATCGCGCCGGAGGCGGTGCGGTTCTATCACGATTTTGGCGACACCTACGACAAGGTGGATCCGAAGCTCGTCGCCGCTTCGTCCTCCGCCGTGGCCGCGCTCGTTTACACGTTGGCCAACGATTCGGAATTGAAGGCGAAACGCGTGTCCGATGCGGACACCGCGGCGCTGCTCGTAAAAGCGAAACTCGACACGGAATTGCGCAACGCCGGCATCTGGCCGTTTGGCGACGCCAAGGCGGCGGCGACGAAGCCGGCGCGCGAGCCGAAGACGACCAAGCCCTGATCGCAGACGCGATCGCGCAAAAAGATCATTGCCCCAGCCCATGGCCTCCAACGTTCAACCCGAACTCTTTCGCAAGGTGCGCTGCGGCGCGATTACGGCGCTCTATATGCGCGACCCGGAGACCAAACGGCTCGGGCTCTGGCTCGTGCCCACGGCGAAAGCGGCGAAGCTGCCGAAGCGCCGCGAGGTGATCGACGGCGTGGAGTTCGACGCGATGCTGGCGGCGACGAATGGGCGGTTGCGCGCGTGGCACATTGAATCGCTCGTGCAAGTGAAAGCGCTCGCGGATGAACCGCCGGCGGGCTTTGCGCAAGGCCGCACCCTGCGCAACAGCGTGACGGTGGACCGGCTGGCGTTTGAGCGTCAGGCAGTGACCCGACGTGGCGGCGCGACGACGGTGCGCACCAGCTTCGTTCACGACCGAGATGGCTGGCGGGCGCACCATGAACTCACCTGGCGGGCGGGCGCGAGCTGGCTGGAGAGCACGACAACGGTGGAAAACACGTCGGCAGCCCCGGTCACGCTGGAAATGCTCGCGAGTTTCTCGATCAGCGGACTCGCGGCGTTCGCCTCAGACGATGCGCCGGAGCGGCTGCGGCTGCACCGGATCCGGGCGGCGTGGAGCACGGAAGGGCGGCTCGTGACGGAAAGCTTTGAAGACGCGCAACTGGAGCCGTCGTGGAGTTGCTACTCAGTGCGCGCCGAGCGTTTCGGCGCGGTGGGCTCGCTGCCGGTCAACGGGTATTTCCCCTTTGTCGCGGTGGAAGACAGCGGGGCGGGCGTGACGTGGGGCGCGCAGGTGGCCCACCCGGGCTCTTGGCAGATGGAGGTTTACCGGCGCGAAGATCTGGGCGCGATTTCCGGCGGACTCGCGGATCGCGAGTTTGGCCATTGGATGAAGACGGTGGCGCCGGGCGAGCAGTTCACGTCGCCCGTGGCGTTCGTAAGCGCCGTCGCCGGCGGCGTGGAGGATGTTTGCGCGGCCTTGACCGCGGCGCAGGAGCGGCCGCTCGCGCAACTGCCGAAGAGCGAGCGAGCGTTGCCGGTGATGTTCAACGAATGGGCGACGAGTTGGGGCGATCCGCGGCACGAGAACATGGTGAGGCTGGCGGAGCGGCTGCGCGGATCGGGCGTCAAATATCTGGTGATCGATGCGGGTTGGTATAAGCCGGACGCCGGTTCGTGGGGTGATGCGCAAGGCGAGTGGCAGGCGAACCGCGCGATGTATCCGCAGGGTCTGCGCGCCACCACGGAGGCGATCCGGGCGGCGGGATTTGTGCCGGGCTTGTGGTTTGAGATGGAGGTGGTCGGCAGCAGTTCGCCGCTGTGGAACAAGACCGAGTGGTTGCTGCATCGCGACGGTCGGCCGATCACGGGCGGCACGCGACGGTTTCTCGATCTGCGCCAGCCTGCGGTGGTGGATTATCTGACGGCGCGCGTGATCGGCACCCTGCGGGAGGGGAATTTCGGCTATATCAAAGTCGATTACAACGAGACGATCGGCTTCGGCGTCGACGGGGCGGAATCGCCCGGTGAAGGCTTGCGGCAGCATCTCGCGGGCGTGCAGGCGTTTTTTAGGAAAATGCGCGCGGAGCTGCCCGATCTCGTGATCGAAAATTGCTCGTCGGGCGGGCACCGGTTGGAGCCGTCGATGATGGCATTGGTGGCGATGGGCAGCTTTTCCGATGCGCACGAGTGCCGGGAAATTCCGATCATCGCGGCGAATCTGCATCGCGTGATTTTGCCGCGGCAGAGTCAGGTGTGGGCGGTGTTGCGGGCGGAGGCGGATCTGCGGCGCACCGCGTATGTGCTCGCGAGCGGGTTTCTGGGCCGGCTGTGTTTTTCGGGTGATTACATGACGCTGCGTGCGGAACAGCATGAACTTGTGGCGCGGAGCATCGCGTTGTATCGCGAGGCGGCGCCGGTGATCGCGCGGGGGCGGAGCCACCGCTACGGCCCGGATGTGCGGGCCTATCGGCATGCGCGCGGCTGGCAGGCGGTCGTGCGCATCGCCCCAGGCGGACGAACCGTGTTGGTGGTGGCGCACACGTTTGCGGATCCGAAAACGCGCGAGCTGCGTGTGCCGCTGCCGCCGGGAAAGTGGAAGATTGCCGGCGAACTGAACGAGGGAGGGAAGGGCGCGCGCATCGTCGACGGCGAATGGCGCTGGCGACCGGGCGGCGAATGGGCGGGTTGCGCGGTGGTTTTGCGTCGCTGACGCCGGCGAGCGACGACCGGCGGAGGCGACCTGTCAGGCAGGCTGACGGCGTCTTTCGGCGGGGTTGAGGGGTATTCAGTTGCCGTCGACGCGGTGGGCAGACTCTTTCGTCGGCACCCCCCCATGTCATCACCCCACCCGCAGGCTCCTTGGTGCAAGTGGGGGTTATGGTTTCTTGGGCTCGCTCCGGTCGTGTTTCTCGTCGCGCAGGTGGCGGCGAACCTGCGGAATATTGTTTACTGGGATGAGTTCGAAACGGCGCTGAGTTATCTCGTCGACCTCGACCGGCACGCGTCGTGGCCGGTGATTCTCGAAAAACTGTTCGCGGTGCAAAATGAGCATCGGATCGTGACGAGCCGGCTGCTCTACCTGCTGTTGCGCGCGACGACGGGAACGTTGGATTTCGTTTTCATTGGTGTCTTGGGCGATGCTTTTCTGCTCGGGACCGCGGTTCTGCTGCTCGTGTTTGTCGGCAAGCCGGGGCAGCGCGCACCGCTGGCGGCGTTGTTGGGCCTGGGGTTGTTTCACCTGGAGCATTACGAAAATCTTTTTTGGGCGGGCTCTTCCATCGACCACTTTCATGTGGTGCTGCTCGCCACGGGGGCATTCGTGCTGCTGACGCGCGAGAGCAGGCTGGGGCTGTGGGGCGCGTTGCTGCTCGGATTGCTGGGAAGTTATACGCTGGTGCATGGGTTCGTGATCTGGCCGGTGGGCGCCGGGTTGCTGGCGGGGCAACGCCGCTGGCGTCATTTGGGCGTCTGGCTGCTGGTCGCGGCGACGGCGGTGATTTGTTATTTTCCAGGGTTCTTTTTCAACCCGGGGCATCACGTGGAAACCTCCGTCCACGCGGGCTCGGTGTTCATTTACTGGCTCGCTTTGCTGGGGGCGGCTCCGGCGTTGGGTGATGCAGCGGTGGCTCCATGGCTCGGGGCGTGTCTGGTGGGCGCAGGATTCTGGTTGATGCGGCAGCGCCGCTGGAAGGATGAGCGGGTCGCGGCGGCGGTGGTCGCGTTCTGCGTGATCGCAATGATGCTGATGGCGCTGGGTCGCACGGGGCTCGCGGGTGCGGCGACGTTGACTTCGCGCTATATCATTCTGAGTTCGCTGGCTTGGACGTTAACCGCGTGGGTGGCGTGGACGAGCGGGGAGATCAGTGCGGCGCGTCGCGGATGGCTCTTCGCGTCGCTGGTGGTGGCGTTTGGCGCGGTCAACGTGGCGGCCGATGTCCGCTTTGGGGAGAAAGGGAAAGTGTTCAAAGAGCTGCGCGAACAAGTGGCGTTGCGCTATCATTTCTCCCGCACGCTCGAAGGTGCACCGTTTAAACTCTATCCCAATGCCGCCTTGGGGGATCGCATCCTCGTCGCGGCGGAAGAGCGGGGCATCTATCGCCTGCCGCTACCAGAGGTGAAGGCGATCACGCTCGGGCACGAGCGATTGAGGGATGGCATCACGTGTGCGCTCGACGGCGTCCAAGCCAACGCGCACGCGGTGTATGTCGACGGGTGGGCGGCCACTCCTCGAGGCGGCATGCCGCCGGGCGAACCCGCCGTGGTGTTTGTCGGCGACTCGACGGTGCGCGCTTTCCACGCGCTGCGCATCCGGCGCCCCGATGTCGTGCAAGCCAAGGGTAACGCGGAATTGTTGTTCGCGGGTTTTCGGGTCGTCGTGCCGCGCGCGGCCTTGCCGCCGGAAAATTATCGAATCGGCGCGCTGTTTCGCGGAAAGGATTCCGATGCGTGTGTGCTGACGGCATCGACGGTGGATTTGCGCACCGCCCCGGTGAACGCGCCATCGCCGGCGGAAAAAGTGACGCTGCGCGCCCCGCGCGAAATTCCGGGCGTGGTTTACTTTGTCGAGTCCGTGCGAAGCGATGACGAGGCGGTCGAGATCGACGGTTGGGCGTTCCTCCCGAAACGCGAAGGCGGCGAGCGGGAGATGGCCGTGGTTTTTCAATCCGAGGACTCGCGCCTGGCATTCCGCGCGCGTCGGTCTCCGCGGTTGGACGTCGCGCAAAAGTATCCGGAGTGCCGCACGCTTTACGCAGGCTTCCACCTGCATCTGCCGCGCAGCGAATTGCCGAAGACGCATTTTCGGCTGGGGCTGTCTTTCAAGCAGGAGGACGAAGAGGAATTCATCCTGACGGATCACCGCGTGGACCTCGCGCCGGAACCAGCGTTGCTCGGCGACGCGGCGAGAGTGCCACTGCCGAGCGGCGTCGGCGGGTGAGGTGAGGCGAAGCGCCGACGCGGACAGCGAGAGGCCGACGGGTGAAACGTGGGGCGGCTGGCTCGATAAAGTGCCGAGCACGATGGTTGAGCGCGTCGCTGACGCGAATCGTTGGCGGAAACGGCGAAAGAAATGCGTTTTTGGCGAACGGGCGTTTGACGGAGAGGTCGGCGTTTCTACGTTCGCGTCGAGCGCGGGCGTTTTCCCCGACGTCCGCGCAGTCTGACTCCTTCAACCCCACGGAGACTCAACCCCATGAGCAAGTTCATCGCTTGGAGCGAGGCGCATCGCGGCCTCTGGCTGGATTGTGTTCGGATTTTCCTCGGCCTCGGTCTGTTCGCGCGCGGGGTGATGCTGATCACCCATACGTCGACGGGTTACTACGTGAATTTGCTTCAACAGGCGGACGCCATCTGGCTGTTGAAGAGCGGTGTGCTGCACTACGTGATGCTGGCGCACTTTCTCGGTGGGGTCTTGTTGACGATCGGTTTTTTCACGCGGCTGGCGGCGTTGGTCCAGATTCCGATTCTGGCGGGCGCAGTGTTTCTCGTGCACCGGCAAGATGGACTATTTGATGCGAATCAGGCTTTGGCGTTTTCTACGCTGGTGCTGTTTTTGCTCGTCGTGATCGCGGCGGCGGGAGCGGGCAAATTCTCGCTCGACTACGCGACGTTTGGCCCGGCGAGGGCGGACGACGACCCGGAGCATCCATCGATCGCGCTGCCGCAGGTGTAGGGGAAACGGCGGGACGGGCGGGACCGATCTTGTTCGGGCCGAGGCGACGACGGCCGAAGGCCCGCGGCACTATTTTGTCGCGGGTCGGTCGCAAGCGTTCACCTATGACGAGGAAGGCAATCTGAAGACCGACGAAGCTTGGAAATTATGGATCTTCAACGACCGGGGGAATCTGGGACTACACCTACGATGCGGAAAACCGCCTCGTTCGCATGCAGAGCGCCCTGCCCGCGGGTTTTGGCTTTACCCGGTCCTCATCGAATTCAAATACGATTACTTGGGCCGCCGGGTGCAGAAGCGTGTGATCAATTTGGACGATAACACGGAGGTGTCCTTGCTGCGCTACCTTTACGCTGGCTGGGAGCTGGTCGCGGAAACCAAGGGGGACGGGACGATCGTTCGCAGCTACTTGTGGGGGCTGGATATTGCCGATTCCTTGAGTGCCACGGGCGGAGTGGGAGCATTGTTACAGGTGACCAACCATGGCGCCAGTCAGCGCACGCGTTATCTGGCTGCTTATGCGGACGGCGGATGGCCGCCGAAATGAAAGCGACCCGCGAGGCGCTTTGGCAGGAAGAGTTAGCGGCCTTGCTGGCCAGACTCAAACGCGGGCCCGCGGACGTGGAGCAGGAAAGGAAATCAGCGTTTTGGAAAACCGCGTTGGCGGCGGCGATGAAAGACCGCACGACGGCGACCAACCGCTGGCTGGGAGAGGCCATCAATATGGGAGTCCGGCACGAAGTCAGTCGTCAGGTTGGGCGTTGGAAACGAAATCCGGATGCGCGATTGAGCAAGCAACTGGCATGAACTACAAACTACAAAGCCAGACCCCTTTTTAGATTCCTCACCCCGTGTCGCCGGCGGCAGCCTTGGCCGCGACGGACGCAAGACGGCTCGCGCCCCCGGTGACGGGCGGCGGACGTCCTCTCGGCGGGCGAAAACGGACGCCACCGGCCCGCGCGCCCGCGACCGGCGAAGGATGCCGCCGTCCGGCGCTCCGCCCATCGGCGGTCGGAGGCCACTACAAAACGCATAAGCGGCGGTCGGAACCGCGGACGCCTTCGAAACGGGCTTGTTCAACCCGCGTCCCGCTGCGCGCTACGGCGCAGCAGAACGCTCAGAGTTCGGCCTTTTATTGCACGGCATCAGTGAACACCCAGTCATCCGTTCTTGGCCATCTTATACCTACCAACGCCGGGCAGCACAGAAAACCAGCAGAGGGTCCCAAACACAACAATCTGCCCTGCCAACACCGCAAGTCCGTGCTTCTGAAAGAACGCGACGGTCGCCTCCCGCCCTGCGACTTTTCCTTGAGCAAAGCCTTCGCTAAACGTCTGCGCGTCGCTACCATTATTCGCAGCCCCACCGGCAATAGCTCCCACGATTCCGCCTAGAAGCATATTGGTGATGAAGTAAAACAGCACGAGCCATACAAAGCCAAACAGAAGTCGAAGAACTAGGCTGCGTGGGGGACGCGTTATGGGGCTAGAGGTCTCGGATGTCATAGGATATTTTTGCCGAACGATCAAAGATGAGCCACGGCTGTGCTTGGCGTGGCTCGTGCGAAAGCACGAGACATGACAAGCAGAGCCGTTGGCTCTGGCGTCTTCCATGAGAAGGCGTGTCGAGAATAATATAGAAAAAGGTTCACCTTTTTGGTGGCTCTGGAGGAGGGGCGGCGTTCCCGAACGGTCCGGCTTCCATACGCACTCGTGGTGGCGGCGTCAATGGCCGCGCTGGTGCAGGGAGGAATCCAAGGTGCTCGAAAAGGGCGGCCCTTCCATGAGAAGGCGTGTCGAGAATAATATAGAAAAAGGTTCACCTTTTTGGTGGCTCTGGAGGAGGGGCGGCGTTCCCGAACGGTCCGGCTTCCATACGCACTCGTGGTGGCGGCGTCAATGGCCGCGCTGGTGCAGGGAGGAATCCAAGGTGCTCGAAAAGGGCGGCCCTGCATACTGGTTAGCGCGTTGAGCGGTGAGGCTCACGCTGGCGCTAGAGCGCAGTGGCCAAAGGGATCAGACCTGGGTGGGAACGGGCAAGGGGTTGAGGGTGGTGGTGGCCGGACGGGTGACTCAGGCGGCCTGCGGCAGCGGCTGCGGTTGCGGTTGGGCGTGGTAGTCGGCGCCCGTTTTCCACAGCGCGAGCAAGGTGACGGCGAGCTTGCGGGCGACGGCGATGACGGCGCGTTTCTTGGCGGATTTGCCGCCGCGCGCGGCGATGCGTTCGCCGGCGGTGCGCAGCGCGCCCGGCGGACCGAAGGGGCCGAGGATGTAATGCGCGCAGTTGACCAGGAGGCAGCGCATCTGCGCGTGGCCGGCCTTGGTGATGCCGAGTTGCTTGTCGGTCTGGCCCGATTGGTCGCGGCGGGGCACCAGGCCCAGATACGGCCCGACGGCGCGCGCGTGCGCGAAGTGCGCGGGGTCTTCGATCGTGAGCACAAAGCACAGGGCGGTGATCAGCCCGACGCCCGGGATCTGGCGCAGGAGAGTGGTCACCGGGTAACGTTCGAGGGCGAGGACTTCGAGTTCGGCGTCGAGGGCTTTGATCTGCGCGTTGAGTGCGTCGATCGCGGCGAGCAGCGCGGCGACCAGGGAAGCGTCGGTCGGCGCGAGCTGGGCGCGGACTTTGCGGGTGAAGGCCATGGCTTTGATCGAGGTGGAGACGAAGACTCCGAGGCTTTTCAGCAGGAAGCGCACGGAGTTGATGAGGTTGACACGGCTGCGCACAAGGGCCTCGCGGACTTTGAGCCGCACGAGGGCGCGTTGCGTGTCCTCGCTGCGGTGGCGGACCGGGCTGAGCAGCTGCGGGTCGGCGCGGCCCAGGCGCGCGAGCATCCGCGCGTCCTCGCGGTCGGACTTGGTCTGGCTTTGCGAGATGGCGCGCAGCTTGCGGGCGTTGGCGACGATGACGGGGTGGCCGAGTGTGGTGACGAGACGCGAGATCCACGGGCTGTGCGTGCCGGTCTCCATCACGATGGTCGCGCCCGGGTAGCGGGCGCTGAACGCGGTCAGCACTTCGCGGGTGTTGACGATCACTTCCTCGGCGAGGATCTCGCCCGAGGCATCGAGGACGCACGCGTGGTGGCGGCGGTCCCCGAGGTCCAAGCCAACGGTTAGTTTTTCAACAGGAGGGGTTTTGGTTTTCATACGGCGGGAGATTATACACCCGCCTTCTCATCCCTACTGGTTGAACCAAGCCGCTGCGCGGCGGGGGTGAGCGGGTGTATATAGTGCGGGGCGGGGCACGAGCGGAAGGATGGGCGGGAGGGCGGTGGCTGGCAAGGCTGCGGGTCTATGCCCAAATCAAAATCGACGGGAAGAGAGTCCACGCACGCGTCCACGCTGCGGGGTGGCGCCAGGAAGATCGCGGCACCGGATCCGGAGTCGGTGCAGCGTTTCGCGGAGACGATGCGGCTGCGTTCGCTGGCGGCAGCGACGCAGGCCGAGTATCTGCGGTTTGTCCGCAAGTTGGCGACGCGCCACGGGGGCGATCCGGCCGCGCTCGATGAGGCCGCGGTCCGCGCGCATCTGCTGCGGTTGAAGGACGAACACCACTACTCGCCCTCGTCGATGCGAACCGCGGTGGCGGCGATGCGGGCCTACTTCGGCCTGCACCTCGGGCGCGACTGGAAGCTGTTCGATCTGGTGCGTTCGCCCTCGGCGCAAAAGCTGCCGACGGTGCTCACGCGCGCAGAGGTGGCGCGGCTGTTCGCGGTGGTGCGCGAGTTGCGTTTCCGCACACTGCTGCGGTTGATCTACGCGTGCGGATTGCGCATCGGCGAGGCGGTCAACCTGGAGGTGCGCGATCTGCGCGAAGCGGGTCGCGTGCATATCCGCGAGGCGAAGGGCAACAAGGAGCGCTACGTGCCGCTGCCGGAGGCGATGTTGCACGAGTTGCGCGCGTTCTGGCGGACGCACCGGCATCCGCGGTGGATTTTCCCGGGGGTCGGCCGCGGCTGGCGCGAGCAACCGGCGCGCGCGGCGCAACTGGCCGCCGCCGTCGAGCCGCTGGGCGTGGGCTCGGTGCAGCATTGCCTGCGGCTGGCGCGGGCCGAGGCGCGGCTGCCGGCGGGCACGGTGGTGCATACGCTGCGGCATTCGTATGCGACGCATCTGCTCGAGGAGGGCGTGTCGATCCGGCTGATCTCGGCGTATCTGGGGCACGCTTCGCTGGAGACGACGCTGATCTATACGCATCTGACGGCGGTCAACGAGAGCCACGCTCGCGCGGCGGTCGCGCGGTTGCTCGAACCACGCTGACCGGTGCCGGTCCTCGCCGACTGGCTGGCGCGCGTCCGCGTGCCGGAGCGTTGCGCGCCGCGGGCGCGGCGCGCGCTCGCAGCGATCCGCCGCTGCCGCACGCCCGCCTTGGGCGGGCATGTGTATCGCTGCACGGATTGCGCGGGCACGGACTTCGCGTATCACAGCTGCCACCACCGCGCGTGTCCGCGCTGCGGCGGCGAGCGCACCGCGGCGTGGACGGCGCAGCAGGAGGCGCGGCTGCTGCCGGTGCCGTATTTTTTGGTGACGTTCACCGTGCCGGAGGAACTGCGCGCGGTCTTCGCCGCCGAGCCGGCGTTGATGCACGACCGGCTCTTCCGCGAGAGCGCGGCGACGTTGCAACAAGTCGCGGCGGAGCGGCGGTTGCTCGGTGCGGAACTCGGCTTCGTCGGCGTGCTGCACACCTGGGGCCGGCAGCTCCAGCATCATCCGCACGTGCATTATATCGTGCCCGGCGGCGGGCTCAGCCCCGACGGCAAAAAATGGTTGAACGCGCGGCAACGCGACTGGCTGCTGCCGGTGGCGAAGCTGGCGGCGGTGTTTCGCGGGCGGATGGAGGCGGTGCTGCGCGCGAGCGCTACGGCGCGGCACGCTTCGATTCCGGCCGGCACGTGGCGGAGCCGTTGGGTCGTGCATTGCCAGTCGGCCGGCAGGGGCGAGGCGGTCGTGCGCTATCTCGCGCGCTACGTCAGCCGCACGGCGATCAGCGACGAGCGCCTCGTCGCCGCCGACGACGAGCGCGTGGTGTTTAACTATACCGATGCGAAGACCCAGCAGCGGCGGCAGTGCACGCTCGGCGCGGAAGAGTTCCTGCGGCGGTATTTGCAGCACGTGCCGCCGGCCGGCCAGCATCGCGTGCGTTACTTCGGCTGGTTGCACCCGGCGGCGCACGCCCGCCGGATGACGGTGGAGACGCTGCTGCAAAAGCCGATCGTGCTCGCGGCGCCGCCGCCGGAGGCGCCGCGCTGGCACTTGCGTTGTCCGCACTGCGAACGGTTCACGCTCGTGCGCGTGGGCACGCTGCCGCGGCAGGCGCGCGCGCCGCCCCTTTGCCAGCGATGAGTATAAAGATCAGGGACCAACTTATTATATTATTGCGACTCGCTCCCCGTGTCGCCGGCGGAAGCCTTGGTCGCGACGGACGCAAGACGGCTCGCGAGCCCGGTGACGGGCGGCGGACACCCTCTCGGCGGGCGAAAACGGACGCCGCCGGCACGTGCGCCCGCGACCGGCGAAGGATGCCGCCGTCCGGCGCTCCGCCCATCGGCGGTGGGCGGCCACTACAAAACGCATAAGCGGCGGTCGGAACCGCGGACGCCTTCGAAACGGGCTTGTTCAACCCGCGTCCCGCTGCGCGCTACGGCGCAGCAGAACGCTCAGAGTTAGCCCTTTGGTTCATTTTCGATTTTCATCCGAAAATACAAGCGACGCGTGAACGATACGATTGCATCGAAGAAGAGTCCGACAACCAAACATTCAGTGGCGAGCAACAAGATAACGACTGCAGCATTCATGTCGTGCGGATTCCCGCTCACCGCGATGCCTGCTTCGATAGGAAGAATGACAGGATACTGATACCAATGAATCGTCGGACTATTCTTGGGCACGACGGCCGCACAATAACCGAAGAACACAAGAGCGCCGGCTATGACAGTGAGGATGTGCCTCGTCATTCTGGAGCTCGTTTTTTGGCTAACGTTTGAGATCAGCCACGGGCGCTTGGGCCCGTTGGCTGTAGCGACTGGTTGAACCAAGCCGCTGCGCGGCGGGGGTGGGCGGGTGTATATAGTGCGGGGCGGGGCACGGGCGGAAGGATGGGCGGGAGGGCGGTGGCTGGCAAGGCTGCGGGTCTATGCCCAAATCAAAATCGACGGGAAGAGAGTCCACGCACGCGTCCACGCTCCGGGGTGGCGCCAGGAAGATCGCCGCGCCCGATCCGGAGTCGGTGCAGCGTTTCGCGGAGACGATGCGGCTGCGTTCGCTGGCGGCGGCGACGCAGGCCGAGTATCTGCGGTTTGTCCGCCAGTTGGCGGCGCGCTGCGGCGGCGATCCGGCCGCGCTCGATGAGGCCGCGGTCCGCGCGCATCTGCTGCGGTTGAAGGACGAACACCACTACTCGCCTTCGTCGATGCGAACCGCAGTGGCGGCGATGCGGGCCTACTTCGGCGTGCACCTCGGGCGCGACTGGAAGCTGTTCGATCTGGTGCGTTCGCCCTCGGCGCAAAAGCTGCCGACGGTGCTCACGCGCGCAGAGGTGGCGCGGCTGTTCGCGGTGGTGCGGGTGCCGCGGTTCCGCACACTGCTGCGGTTGATCTACGCGTGCGGATTGCGCATCGGCGAGGCGGTCAACCTGGAGGTGCGCGATCTGCGCGAAGCGGGTCGCGTGCATATCCGCGAGGCGAAGGGCAACAAGGAGCGCTACGTGCCGCTGCCGGAGGCGATGTTGCACGAGTTGCGCGCGTTCTGGCGGACGCACCGGCATCCGCGGTGGATTTTCCCGGGGGTCGGCCGCGGCTGGCGCGAGCAACCGGCGCGCGGGGCGCACCTGGCCGCCGCCGTCGAGCCGCTGGGCGTGGGCTCGGTGCAGCATTGCCTGCGGCTGGCGCGGACCGAGGCGCGGCTGCCGGCGGGCACGGTGGTGCATACGCTGCGGCATTCGTATGCGACGCATCTGCTCGAGGAGGGCGTGTCGATCCGGCTGATCTCGGCGTATCTGGGGCACGCTTCGCTGGAGACGACGTTGATCTATACGCATCTGACGGCGGTCAACGAGAGCCACGCCCGCGCGGCGGTCGCGCGGTTGCTCGAACCACGCTGACCGGTGTCGGTGCTCGCCGACTGGCTGGCGCGCGCCCGCGTGCCGGAGCATTGCGCGCCGCGGGCGCGGCGCGCGCTCGCAGCGATCCGCTGCTGCCGCACGCCCGCCTTGGGCGGGCACGTGTATCGCTGCACGGAGTGCGCGGGCACGGACTTCGCGTATCACAGTTGTCACCATCGCGCTTGCCCGCGCTGCGGCGGCGAGCGCACCGCGGCGTGGACGGAGCGGCAGGAGGCGCGGCTGCTGCCGGTGCCGTATTTCCTGGTGACGTTCACCGTGCCGCAGGAACTGCGCGCGGTCTTCGCCGCCGAGCCGGCGTTGATGCACGACCGGCTCTTCCGCGAGAGCGCGGCGACGTTGCAACAAGTCGCGGCGGAGCGGCGGTTGCTCGGTGCGGAACTCGGCTTCGTCGGCGTGCTGCACACCTGGGGCCGGCAGCTCCAGCATCATCCGCACGTGCATTATATCGTGCCCGGCGGCGGGCTCAGCGCCGACGGCAAAAAATGGGTGAACGCGCGGCAACGCGACTGGCTGCTGCCGGTGGCGAAGCTGGCGGCAGTGTTTCGCGGGCGGATGGAGGCGGTGCTGCGCGCGAGCGCTCCGGCGCGGCACGCTTCGATTCCGGCCGGCACGTGGCGGAGCCGTTGGGTCGTGCACTGCCAGCCGGCCGGCAGCGGCGAGGCGGTCGTGCGCTATCTCGCGCGCTACGTCAGCCGCACTGCGATCAGCGACGAGCGCCTCGTCGTCGCCGATGACGAACGCGTGGTGTTTAACTATACCGACACGAAGACGCAGCAGCGGCGGCAGTGCACGCTCGGCGCGGAAGAGTTCCTGCGGCGGTATTTGCAGCACGTGCCGCCGGCCGGCCAGCATCGCGTGCGTTACTTCGGCTGGCTGCACCCGGCGGCGCACGCCCGCCGGATGACGGTGGAGACGCTGCTGCAAAAGCCGATCGTGCTCGCGGCGCCGCCGCCGGAGGCGCCGCGCTGGCACTTGCGCTGCCCGCACTGCGAACGGTTCACGCTCGTGCGCGTGGGCACGCTGCCGCGGCAGGCGCGCGCGCCGCCCCTTTGCCAGCGATGAGTATAAAGATCAGGGACCAACTTATTATATTATTGCGGCCCGCGCCCCGTGCCGCCGGCGGCAGCCTTGGCCGCGACCGACGCAAGACGGCTCGCGCCCCCGGTGACGGGTGGCGGACTCCCTCTCGGCGGGCGAAAACGGACGCTACCGGCACGTGCGCCCGCGACCGGCGAAGGATGCCGCCGTCCGGCGCTCCGCCCATCGGCGGTCGGAGGCCACTACAAAACGCATAAGCGGCGGACGGAACCGCGGACGCCTTCGAAACGGGCTTGTTCAACCCGCGTCCCGCTGCGCGCTACGGCGCAGCAGAACGCTCAGAGATCGGCTCTTTCTGGGACGCGCGCAATAGAACGACGCGCTTTTCATCGGTCGCCGAAAGGCGGCCATAATCTACGTCGATCATGATCCCACGACAGGAACAACGGGCACTTTCTTTCGGGTGCGATTCGAGCACCTCGCCGCACGAGGGACACTGATAGTAAAGGTCCGCACCGGTAGGCCATCCCTTCGAGCAATCAAAGGGCACGACTTTACTGGCGAACCGGGAGTTGAACTCAGAAGCCGTCATTTCTTCCGCCGATCAGTGTTATTCGCCCATACTCAGTGTGGCAATGCCAGAACTGAACGAGAGCGGGGGTTGCAGTTGAGGTGGGGAACGGAAACTCGGTTAGCCGTTGTGTCGTCGTGGTTTGGTTTCATGCGACGGCGGTCGGTCGGCGGCGAAACCTTGGGAATCGGATTGCTCGGGGCCGCGCAAAAGCCACACTGGCAGTATGGCTTTAGCAGGCGAGCGCACAGAGCAAAATCTGGACGAAATCGTGTCATTTCCGGAGTGGCGCGAAGTGTTGAACGGGGCGAGCGCATGGTCGGCGGAAGTGAAGCAGGCGCATGTCAGGGCAATTTTAGGGTTGTTGCGAGCTTGCAAATCCACGGGCCGGCCGCTGTCGGCGGGTTTCATCCGCTGGCATCTGGCGCGTGCTGGTTTGACGGAGAACGCGCGGCGGGCCGAGCGCGCGGCGTTCGCCTGGCTCTTCAAGGCGGCCAGAGCGGCGGGCAAGACGCGCCCGGCGGCGCGCGGGTTTGGGGAGCCCGAGGTCGGGGCGCAACGGCCGGCGGATAACCCGCGGCGGTCGGGGCCGGGAGCGGGGGCGGGAGCGAGGCCGGCCGTGCCGCCGCTGGCGGCGGCGGATCAGGGCGGAGCGGAGTGGGAGCGCGCGTTGATCACGGCCATCCGGCGCAAGGGATTTTTGTGGCGCACGGAGCAGACGTATCGGGCATGGGCGGCGCGGTTCGCGCGGTTCCTGGCGCCGCGCTCGCCCGAGGCGGCCTCCGGGGACGATGTGGCGGCGTTTCTCTCCGCGCTGGCCGTCGAGCAGCGCGCAGCGCCGTCCACGCAGAAGCAGGCGCTCAATGCGCTGGTGTTCTTCATGCAGGAAGCGTTGCGGATGGATCTGGGTGAAATGGATTTTCGGCGCGCGCGCGCTCGCGAGAGAATACCGACCGTGTTGAGCAAGGCGGAGGTGCGGCAGGTGCTGGAGCAACTGCCGGGCGGCTACCGACTGATGGCGGAGGTGATGTATGGGAGCGGGCTGCGGTTGATGGAACTGCTGCGGCTGCGCGTGCACCACCTGGATCTGGCGCGCGGGCAATTGAACGTTTACGGCGGGAAAGGCGACAAGGACCGGCTGACGGTGCTGCCGGAATCGCTGCGGGAAAAACTGGAGGCTCATCTGGCCCGACTGCGGGAGATTTTCGCGCAGGACCGGGCGGCGGACGCGCCGGGAGTGTGGTTGCCGGAAGGGCTGGCCCGGAAATATCCCAAGGCGGGGGTGACGTGGGAGTGGCAGTGGTTGTGGCCGTCGCGCGAATTCATGCAGGACCCGGAGACGGGGCGGCGGCGGCGACATCATATCCTCGACGGGACGTTCCAGAATGCGGTGCGCAAGGCGGCGGGCGCGGCGGGGATGACGAAACGCGTGACGCCGCATGTGCTGCGGCACTCGTTTGCGACGCATCTGCTGGAGGCGGGCACCGATATCCGGACGGTGCAGGAACTACTGGGCCACCAGAGCGTGGAGACGACGCAGATCTATACGCATGTGATGCAGAAGCCGGGGCTGGGCGTGCGGAGTCCGCTGGATGCGGGGTGAAGGGGTGCGGGCGGGCGGACGGCGGCGGAGGACGGACGGCGGACGGCGGAGGACGGACGGCGGAGGACGGACGGCGGACGGCGGAGGACGGAGGACGGAGGAGGGAAACCTGAAGGAGCAGAGGGGGGCGCGAAAGGATGCCGGGTGAGGGCACCCGGCCCACAGGGATGAGGTGAAGCGCGGAGGCGTTCCGCAACGGGACGAGCGGGCGGATTAGGCGATCGTTCTCGTTATCTTAATCTTTCTCGGGTTGGCGAGCGGAAGGGCGAGAGGGCGGAGAACACTGCGGTCGGATGTCGGGTGAGGGCACCCGGCCCACAGGGCGGGACGGACGGGCGCGAGAACGATTACGATTATGATTACGATTACGAAAATGGGGGAAATTTTGGTGGAGTCCTCTTACGCGGAGAGGTGGTGGCTGAGTTCTGATACGGGCATCGGTTCGAGTTGATGGGGGGCGTTGAATAGAGTGGCGAGGAGCGTGGCCTTCTCCGAGCTGTAGTGAGCAGTGAAGGCGGCGGCGGCTTTTTGCTGAAGGAGCGGGATGCCGTCTTTCCTCCGGCGGCGGTGGCCGATCGGGAAGTGCACTTCGATGCGGTCGGTGGCGGTGCCGTCGGTGAAGAAGATTTGGACGGCGTTGGCGATGGAGCGTTGCCCGGCGTCGAGGTAGTCGCGGCTGTAGGTTTTCTCTTCGCGCACAACCATCTTCGCGCGGAGGGCATCGATGCGGGGATCGGCGGCGATTTTGTCTTCGTAATGTTCGGCGGTGAGGTCGCCGAACAGGAGGCCGATGGCGGTCATATATTGCAGGCAGTGATCGCGGTCGGCGGGATTGTGGAGCGGGCCGGTTTTATCGATGATGCGGATGGCGGACTCGTGGGTGGTGAGTTCGATGCGGGCGATGTCGGCAAGGCGGTCGCGGACGAGCGGGTGGAGTTGCACGGCGCATTCGACGGCGGTCTGGGCGTGGAATTCGGCGGGGAAGGAGATTTTGAAGAGGACATTTTCCATCACATAGCTGCCGAGCGGGCGGGCGAGTTTGACGGGTTGGCCGCGGAAGGAGACATCTTGGAAGCCCCAGGTTTTGGCGGTGAGGACGGAGGGGTAGCCCATCTCGCCAGTGAGGGCGATGAGGGCGAGGCGGACGGCGCGGCTGGTGGCATCGCCGGCGGCCCAGGATTTACGGGAGCCGGTGTTGGGCGCGTGGCGGTAGGTGCGGAGGGCGGAGCCATCGAGCCACGCGTGGGAGAGGGCGTTGACGATTTGGTCGCGGGTGCCGCCGAGCATGGCGGTGGTGACGGCGGTGGAGGCGATGCGGACGAGGAGGACGTGATCGAGGCCGACGCGGTTGAAGGAGTTTTCGAGGGCGAGGATGCCTTGGATTTCGTGGGCCTTGATCATCGCGACGAGGAGGTCGCGGACGGTGAGGGAGGAAGGACGAATGGCGGATGACGAATTGAAGGCGCGGACGGGCGTGCCGGCGGCGGCGTTGCGCGAGAGCCAGTCGGCGGTGGCGAGAAGGGCGCCGAGGTTGTCGGAGGGATGACCCCATTCGGCGGCGAGCCAGGTGTCGTTGAAATCGAGCCAGCGGACGAGGGTGCCGATGTTGAAGGCGGCTTGCACAGGATCGAGCTCGTAGGGCGTGCCGGGGACGCGGGCGCCGTTGGCGATGGTGGTGCCGGGGACGACGGGGCCGAGGAGTTTCGTGCAGGCGGGATATTTCAGCGCCATGATGCCGCAGGCGAGGGTGTCGAGGAGGCACCAGCGGGCGGTGTCGAGCGCCTCGGCGGAGGGCGCGTTGTAGTGAAGCGCGTAGTCGGCGAGGGTGACCAGGAGGTCGTCGGGCGGCGGGCGGAGGTTGGAAATGGGAGAGGACATGGAGGCAGTAGTGAGTAGCGGGTAGCGGGCCAGAGGTGCGCGAGGAATCGTTCTCGTTCTCTTACTCGTAATTTTTCTCAAGATTGGGAAATGGGAGAACGAGAAAGATTACGTGAACGAGAACGATTATAGGCGTTGGTCGAGCGGGACGAAGGGGCGCGGGGCGGGGCCGGTGTAGTGCGCGCTGGGGCGGATGATTTTGCCGTCCTGGCGTTGCTCGATCACGTGGGCGCCCCAGCCAGCGGTGCGGGCGACGACGAAGAGCGGCGTGAACATGGGCGTGGGTATGCCCATGAGGTCGTAGGCGACCGCGCTATACCAATCGAGGTTGGGAAACATTTTCTTGAGTTCCCACATGACGTGTTCGATGCGCTCGGCGATGGCGAAGCGTTCGGGGCGGCCGCCGGCGGTGCAGAGTTCGCGCGCGATGTCTTTGATGATGGCGTTGCGCGGATCGCTGATCGTGTAAACGGGATGGCCGAAGCCGATGACGATTTCCTTGCGGGCGACGCGAGCGCGAAGGTCGGCCTCGGCTTCGTCGGCGGTGCGGTAGCGGAGTTGGATTTCGTGGGCGACTTCGTTGGCGCCGCCGTGTTTGGGGCCGCGGAGGGCGCCGATGGCGCCGGTGAGGCACGCATACATGCCGGAGCCGGTGCCGGCGATCACGCGCGCGGTGAACGTGGAGGCGTTGAACTCGTGTTCGGCGTAAAGAATGAGGGAGCGATCGAGGGCGCGCACATGCGCGGGATCGGGGGTGCGTTGATGGAGCAGGCGGAGGAAGTGCGCGGCGACGGAGGGTTCGGCGGTTTCGACGGCGATGCGTTGGCCGGTGGTCGAAAAATGATGCCAGTAGAGCAGCAGACCGGGCAGGCAGGCGATGAGGCGGTCGATGATGGCGCGGGCGGCGGGTGCATCGGTCGGGCCGGCGCTGCCGGGGGCGGAGGGCTCGGGGTTGAGTGCGCCGAGGGCGGATACGCCGGTGCGCAGGACGTCCATCGGATGGGTGGCGGCGGGGAGTTGTTCGAGGATGGCGAGGACGGGCGCGGGGAGGCTGCGGAGCGAGGCGAGGCGCGCGTGGTAGGCGGCAAGTTCGGCGCGATCGGGCAGGTGTTCGTGGATGAGGAGGTGCGCGACTTCCTCGTAGGTGGTCTCGCGCGCGAGGTCGGCGATGTCGTAGCCGCGGTAATGCAGGTCGTTGCCGGAATGACCGACGGTGCAGAGAGCGGTGTTGCCGGCGACGATGCCGGAGAGGGCGACGGACTTCTTGGGTTTGAAAGCGGGAGGTATATCGGAGGTGCTCATGGCAAGGGGGGCGGAACTGGAGAACGCTGTGGGTGAAGTGCCCTCTCGCCGAACCTTGTGCACTCTGGCGGAGTGAGGGCACCCCGCCCACAACTTCACGTTGGGTGGTTCTAACGGAGCGGCGCGGTGGGGGAGAGTGTTCAGGGTTTCGCGGGCGGGGTGTAGCCGAGAACGGAATAGAGTTCGGCGCGGGGTTGCATGCGGTCGAGGGTGGCGCGTTGGGTGCCGTCGCGTTGGAGAGCGGCGTAAACATCGCGCGAGGCGGCGGCGGCGGCGCGGGCGGCGCTGAGAGGATAAAGCGCGAGCGCGATGCCGGCGGAGCGAAGCTCGTCGAGGGTGAAGAGGGGCGTCTGGCCGAACTCGGTGAGGTTGGCGAGGACGGGGGCGCGGACGGCGGCGGTGAACGCGCGGTAGTCGTCGAGGGTGCGCAATGCTTCGGCGAAAATCATGTCGGCGCCGGCGGCGAGGTAGCTTTGCGCGCGGGCGATGGCGGCGGGGAGGCCTTCGACCGCGGCGGCATCGGTGCGCGCCATGACGACGAAGGTGGGATCAGGCTTGCCGGTGAGGGCGGCGCGGACGCGGGCGCACATTTCGTCGGACGACACGAGGTGTTTGCCGGGCAGGTGGCCGCAGAGTTTGGCGGGGACTTGATCTTCGAGATGAACGGCGGCGACTCCGGCGGCGGCGAGGGCGCGGACGGTGGCCGCGGGGTCGTCCCAACCGGTGTCGATATCAACGAGGAGCGGGAGGTCGACGCGGCGCGTGATGCGGCGGGCATCGGTGAGGACGTCGTCGAGGGTGGTGGTGCCGGTGTCGGGGAGGCCGCAGGAGTAATTGGCGACGCCGGCGCCGGAGAGGTAGAGGGCGCGGAAGCCGGCGCGTTGGGCGAGGAGCGCGGCGTAGGCGTTGAGGGTGCCGACGACTTGCAGCGGTGACGCGGCGGCGAGGGCGGAGCGGAATTTGGCGCCGGGAGTCGGGGAGGAGCTCACGGGCGCGAAGGTGTCACGGGAGCGGGGTGGTTGTCGAGGGGGCACAGAGGACGCAGAGCTCTGACACAGAGGAAGCCGGAGGCCGTGAGCGGGAGGGGTGGCGTGGGAGGCGGATAGGTGCCGATGGGGGATGGGCGAGGCGGCGGGGCGAAACGCTGACGCGTTCCGCTACGAGGCGGAACGGTGGCTTGGTGCGGTGCAGGGAGCGGGTTGCGGTGATTACCAGGCGTAGGCTTCGGGGGCGGGGCCGCCGGGGCCGGGGAAGATTTCGTCGAGTTGGCGGAGCGTGTCGGGCGAGAGCGTGACGTCGAGGGCGCGGAGAGCGTCGGTGAGTTGCGCCATCGTGCGGGGGCCGATGATGGGGGCGGTGACGGCGGGTTGCGCGAGGAGCCAGGCGAGGGCGACGTCGGCCGGCGGGAGGTCGAGCGTGCGGCAGAGAGTTTCGTAGCGTTCCAGTTGGGGGCGCCTGGCCTCGATTTGTTTTTGGAAATCGGGGGCGGCGCGGCGGCCGGAGGCGGCTTTGGCGAGCGCGCCGCCGAGGAGACCGCCACCGAGGGGACTCCATGGGATGAGGCCGACGCCGAAGTGCGTGCAGGCGGGAATCACTTCGAGTTCGAGGGTGCGGGCGGTGAGGTTGTAGAGGCTTTGTTCGCTGACGAGGCGCGGTTGCTGGCGCAGGTCGGCGGTGGTGCAGGCGGTCGCGAGATCCCAGCCGGCGAAATTGCTGGAGCCGACGTAGTAGATTTTGCCTTGGCGCTGGAGCGTTTGCATGGCGCCGAGCCATTCGTCGATCGGGCAGGCGCGGTCGACGTGGTGCATTTGATAGAGATCGAGGTGATCGGTCTGGAGGCGGCGGAGGCTGGCTTCGCATTCGCGCATGATTTTGCGCGCGCTGAGGCCGCGATCGAGATTCGGGTCGGGGCGTGCGGGGCGGTCCATCATGCCGAAGACTTTGGTGGCGAGGACGACGAAGTCGCGGCGGCCGCCGCCTTGGGCGAGCCAGCGGCCGATGATGTTTTCGGTGACGCCTTCGCCGCGCTGGCGGCCGTAAACATCGGCGGTGTCGAAGAAATTAACGCCCTGCTCGACGGCGCGGTCCATGATGGCAAACGCGTCGGCTTCGCTCGTGAAGGGGCCGAAGTTCATGGTGCCGAGGCAGAGACGGGAGACGCGGAGGCCGGAGCGGCCGAGGTGGGTGTAGTGCATAAAACGGGGGGGGCGAAAGGGTGGGTGATGCGGGTGAAGCGCGAACGGCGGCAGGGCGGGGCGGATGGCGCGGGCGCCGGGACGGAATAACCTGTGGTCAAGCGCGAGGGTTTTGCGAACGCGAGGGCGAGATCAGCGGCGCGTCGGCCGGGGTTACGACCGGAGGGAAGCGTCGCTGAGAAATGCCGCGCGGGACACGCCGCCGAAATCGGACCGTGGGAGATCGTGCGCTTTTTCTTCGTCGAGTTCGTTCGCGAAAACGAGCGGGAGAAGGAGGACGATCGTGTGGGGATCAGGCGGGTTTGGTGAAGAGGTAGTGGCTGACGAGCCACTCTTCGCCGTCGCGGTAGCGCCAGAGTTCGGAGCAGGCCAAATAGAACACGCGCCAGTA
Source organism: Horticoccus luteus (assembly GCF_019464535.1). Lineage (GTDB taxonomy): Bacteria > Verrucomicrobiota > Verrucomicrobiia > Opitutales > Opitutaceae > Horticoccus > Horticoccus luteus. Next base: position 343,459 of record NZ_CP080507.1, read on the forward strand.
GGCCCACCATTTCACGGCGTGTTCGCGGCCGTAGATGTCGACGAAGAGCGGGAGAATTTCGTCGCGATGAGCGTCCATGTTTTTCAACCAGTGCTCGGCGGTGCGGTGATAGTGGGTGCCATTGACGCGCCAGTCGGAGAGGAGGGTGAGATCGCGTTGAAACTGCGGCAGGAGGTCGTGAGCGGGCATTTGTCCGCCCGTGAAAAAGTAGCGACTCATCCAGTCGGAGGCGTCGCGGGCGACGAAGTGATACGAGAGGCGGGTGTGGGTGAAGATATGAACGAAGAGGAGGCCGCCGGATTTGAGCCAGCGGGCGATGTGGGCGAGGAGTCGCTCGTAGTTTTTCAGGTGTTCGAACATCTCGATGGAGACGACGCGGTCGAATTGCGCGGGGGCGATGTCGAAGGCGTTGATATCGCAGGTGAGGATGCGGAGATTGATGAGGCCGCGTTTGCGCGCTTCGGTGTCGATAAACTCTTTTTGGGGGCGGGAGTTGGAGACGCCGGTGATCTGGGCGCGCGGGAAACGTTGCGCGAGATAGAGCGAGAGGGAGCCCCAGCCGCAGCCGAGTTCGAGGATGTGCTGGCCGTCGGCGAGGCGGGCGCGTGCGACGTAGAGCGCGAGCATGGCGTCTTCCGCGGCGGCGAGGGTGGCGTCGGGGCGTTCGTAGAGGCAGCAGGAGTATTTGAGGCGCGGGCCGAGGCAGAAGCGGAAGAACGGCGGCGGGACCTCGTAGTGTTGCTCGTTGGCGGCGCGGGTGTCTTCGGCGATCGGGCGGGTGCGGAGATCGGCGACGTAAGCGGCGCGGTCGTAATCGGCGGAAGCGGCGCGCAGGCGCTGGCGGAGCAGGCGGCGGATGCCGAGGCGAAGGAGCCAGTCGGGCAGGAGGTTTTTTTCGAGCAGGCGGTCGATCATGCGAAGGAGTGGAAGAGCGTTAGCGCGGGGCGCGGCGCGGAAGCCACGGGATGAACGCCGAAGTGGTTTGCTGATAGCGGTGGTAAGCGTCGCCCTTGGAGCGGAGGGATTGTTGCTCGGCGATCGGAATGCCCGTGACGCGCAGGAGCAGGTAGAGAATCGCGGCGGGAGCGATGACGGCGAGCCAGCCCCACGGGGCGGCGAGCGCGAAAAGGAAATAGGCGACCCACACGAGCCATTCGCAAAAATAATTGGGGTGACGGCTGAAGCGCCAGAGGCCGACGTCGCAGACGCGGCCGCGGTGGGAACGGTGGCGTTTGAAGGCGGCGAGTTGCGCATCGGCGGTGGCTTCGCCGAGGACGGCGAGGAGCCAGAGGGCGGCAGCGACGAATTCAACCGGGTGAAAACGCGGATCGCGGTGGAGAGCGATCAAGAGGAACGGGACGCCGAGGAGCACGACGGAGGCGGCTTGGAGTTGGAAGAAGCCGGCCATTTTGGGCGCGAAGTTTCCCGCCCAGTCACGGCGAAGCTGGGCGTAACGGGTGTCTTCGGCGGGATGGTGCCGGGCGATGCGGAGGAGGAGATGCGTGCCGAGGCGCGCGCTCCAGATGACCGCGAGCGCGCCGAGGAGGAGACGGCGCGGCAGCCAGCCGGGGGCGGCGAACGCGTAGAACGCGACGAGCAGGCCGAAGGCGTAGGACCACGCGATGTCGACGATGCCGTAGTTGTCGAGGCGACGCGCGAGGAGGTAGAGGCAACCGAACACCACGCACAGGGCCACGAGTGCGGCGAGGGGGAGGAGGAGAGCGGGCGGCATGGCGTCAGGCGAGAAAGAGGACCGCGATGCCAGCGGCGGCGAGGAGCGGACCGAGCAGGCCGATGCGGTGGGTGCGGCGCGTGAGCACCTCGGAGAAGGGGGCGGTGCGCGGGACGGAGCAGAGCTCGGAGAGCGAGAACGCGGCGAGGGCGATGTTGCCGAGGATAAGGATGGCGATGAGCCAAGCGAGGCGGGCGAGCCAGTGGGTGCGTTTATAAAACGCCCAGACGTAAAACGTGAGAAAACCGAAGAACGCGTCGAAGAGCGTGGCGATGAACCACGGATGGGTGAGGACAGGACGCGGGACGGCGAACAGGGGACATTGCGCGCCGGCCCAGATCGTGACGGCGAGCATCGCGACGAGGACGGCCACGGCGAGAAGGCGCAGGGTGACAATCATGATGCGGACGAAAGAGGTTTGGGAGCGGGCGGCGGGGCAGCGGGCGTGGCGAGGGTACCGTGGGGGCGATAGACGTTGCGCTGGTCGGCGGGGCGGGCGGATTTCGCGAACCACGGGACACGTTTCCACCAAAGGCGCAGGGCGTGGAAATGGATCAACGCGATAATGCGGAGCGTGAGGAGCGGATACTTGAGCGTGAACCACGCGAGGCGTGCGCGGGTGAGCTCGCGCCGGTGGCCGCAGACGGTGCTGGTGAGGGTGCGGGCGCCGGCGGTGTAGTCGTCGATTTGGAGGGAGAGGACGTCGCCGGGGAGGCGGAGGTGGAAATCGAAGGCGACATCGACGTCGGAAAACGGGGAGACGTAGAAGTGTTTGGGGACGCGCAGGTGAAAGCCGTCGGCGGTGCGGGTCGGCGGAGCGAAGAAGTAGGGTTTTACCTCTCGGAAGGTGTTGGTGACTTCGGCGATGGCGGCGGCGGGCGCGCCGGAAGCGTCGGTGCAAAAGTAGAATGAGACGGGGTTGAAAAGGTAGCCGGCGATGCGCGGGAGGGTGATGAGGACGATGCGTCCGCCGGACAGATCGACGCCGTGGGCGGCGGCGAAGGCGACGACGCGAGACTTGAGGGAGGCGGACGCGGCGCCGGGCGGAGGGCGCGGCGGCGGTGTGTCGGGGTGGTGGGCGGGACCGTCGAGGGGCAGGTAGTCGCGTTCGCGAAAACTGTAGAGATTGCGACGGTTGACGGACAGAAGCGCGGAAGTCGCGGGCAGCGCGGCGAGTTCGTCGAGATCGATCGCGAAGTAGAAGAGCCGATACGAAAACCGGTGGCGGCGCGGAGCGAACCGCGCGTGCATGATCTGGCATTCGTAGAGGCAGGAGTTCACGGAGTAGCGAGGTGGTGTCAGGCGACGGCGACGAGGGGAGCGGCGGCGGCTTCGGGTTCGGCGACGGCGAATTGAGCCCAAGGGTCGCAGCCGAGGAGTTGCGTGCTCAGTTGGACGGCGCTCAGGAGGGCGTCTTCGTGGAAACCGTAGCGGAAATAGCTGCCGGCGAAAAACGTGCGCGTGGTGTCGGCGGCGAGGGCGTTCAGGCGCGGGAGATGCGGCTGGGCGCGGAGGGCGGCGAGGTCGAAGAGCGGATGGTCGTAGGCGAGCGTGCGCAGGATGCGGCGGGGATCGATGGCTTCGGCGCGGTTGAGGGAGACGAAATAGTTTTCGCGGTCGGAGACGCCTTGGAGCGAGTTCATCCAATAATGGGTCGCAGTGGAGGCGGGGATGTCGGCGGCGATTTCGTAGTTCCAACTCGACTAGGCGAGGCGGTGCCGCGGCATGACGCGGGTGTCGGTGTGGACGGTCGCGACGTTGGGTTGATAGCGGAAGGCGCGGAGCAGGCGGGCTTCATCGGTGGTGGGCGCGGCGAGCAGGCGAAGGGCCTGGTCGGCGTGGCACGCGAAGATGACGTGATCGAAGAGGTGATGTTCACCGCGCGCGGTGCGGAGCGTGACGCCGAGGGCATGCCGTGCGACCTGGGTGACGGGGTCGCCGAGGCGGATGCGGTCGCGCCAAGGCGCGGAGATCCGCTGCACGTAAACGCGCGAGCCGCCGGCGACGGTGCGCCACGGGTGCTGGGTGTGAAGGCCGAGAAAGCCGTGGTTGTGGAAAAAGCGCAGGAGCGTGACGGCGGGGAACGAAGCCATCTGCTCGGGCGGCGCGCTCCACACCGCGGAACTCATGGGCGCGAGGTAGAGGTGGAGAAAATCGGCGCCGTAGTTCCCGGCGCGGGCGTAGTCGGCGACGGTCAAGCCGTCGAGTGAGGCGGTGTCGGCGAGGGCGCGGACGGCTTCGGCGTTGAAGCGATTGATCGCGGCGAGCATGCGATAGAAGCGCGGGCGGAGGAGGTTGCGGCGCTGGGCGAAGAGGTGGTTGAGGGACGAGCCGCAAAACTCCAACCCTGTGCCGGCGTGGCGGACGCTGAACGACATCGGGGCCGGCTGGGTAGGAATCTCCAGCAGATCGAAGAGGCGCGAGAGGTGCGGATAGGTGACGCGGTTGAACACCATGAAACCGGTATCAAGCGCGACGGGGTGAGCGGCGCCCGGCTCAGGGACGTCGATCGTGTGGGCGTGACCGCCGAGGCGCGGTTCGGCCTCGAAGAGGGTCAGATCGAACTGACGATGAAGAAAATGGGCGCAGCCGAGGCCGGCGATACCCGTTCCAATAATGGCGAGGCGAGACATGTGCGAAAGCGCTCATGCAAATTGCAGGAGACACTGCCATTGTGCCGGGGGTGGACGACCGCGCGAATTGAAACACACGAAATACGAAGACTTTAATTCACTTCGAAATGCATCCAGACCGCGCGGTCGTGACGTAACGGCGGGACGGCGCGGTGGGCGAAGGGGGCTCGGACGACGCGGGCGAGCGGTGTCCGTGCCGGCGCGCAGCGACACGGACGCGGGCGGCGAAGGGGGAACCGCAAAAGCAAAAAAGCCGCGCCGAAGGAGCGCGGCGAGGAGGGGGAGGCGGCTTTACGCCTGCGGGTCGATGTCGTGGGTGCGCTCGGTGACGTCGCGGTGCAGGGCGGCGCGTTCGGGGCGCTTCGGGACCTGGACGCTGGACGCTTGCACGGTGGCGAGCGCGATGGCGGCGGCGGCGGGCACGACTTTCTTGAAGGCGGAGAACTCCGGGTGTGCGAGCGCGGCGCGTTGCGCGGCGAGAATCGAAGCGCGGTGATCGGCCTCTTCTCCTTCGTTCAAAACGGAGGAAGGGACGGCCTTCAGGCCCCAGATGAAACCGACGGAGGCGAGGGCTTTGAGGACGTAGTAGGTGATGTCCATTTCCCACCAGTAAAAGCCGTTGCGCGTGGCGCTTTGGTAGCGGTGGTGGTTGTTATGCCAGCCTTCGCCGAGGGTGATGATCGCGAGGATGAAGCTGTTGCGGGAATCGTCGGTGGTCTTGAAGCGGCGGCGGCCCATGAGGTGCGCCATGGAGTTAATGCACGCGGTGCCGTGGAAGAGGGCGGTGGTGCTGATGAAGAAGCCCCAGACGAGCAGTTGCAGGCCGTTGGTGTGGAGGCCGGGCGCGAACGTGGCGAGGAGGGCGCCGAGGCCGTAAATGCCGGCGGCAAAAAGGAGGGGGACGAGCAGGTCGAACCGGTTGAGGAACACGAGCTCCGGGAACTTCGCGAGGTCCTTCACCTTCGAATAATCGGTGGGAAAATTCCGGCGGCTGGTGATCCAGCCGATGTGGGACCAGAGAAAGCCGTGCACATGCGGGGAGTGCGCGTCCTCGGCCTCATCGGAATGCTGGTGATGATGGCGATGATGATACGCCCACCAGAGCGCACCGCGTTGAACCGTGGTGCCGCCAAAAACGGCGAGCAGGAACTGACCGAAGCGGGAGGTGCTGTAGGTCTTGTGGGAAAAATAGCGGTGATAGATGCCGGTGACGAAAAACATCCGCACGAAGTAAAGGGCGACGGCGGTCCAGACGGCGAAGCTGCTGACGCCGGTCCAGATCACACCCAGGCAACCGAGGTGCAGAAAGATAAACGGCAGGCAGCGCACGACGTCGACGCGATCGGGTTCCTGGCGCATTTTTTCGGGACCGTCCGACGTGTAATCGGAATCGAACCACTGAGCGAAGGCGGTGCTGATGGTGCGCCACGGAGTGCGGCGGGCGGAGGAGCGAGAGGCGACGGAAGACACGAAAGGTTTACAGGGACGCACGCACGGCAGGATGGCCAGCGAAATGTGCAGACGGTGGCGGAGGTGACGCCGGGCGAGGGCGATGGATTTTTTCGGACGGAGGGGGAGTTCAGTCTTCTCAAACGGGTTAGGATGCCTAATAAGCTGAGGGACCCCGTCACCGCGCGGTCGATGAACTTTACATCGACGGCGTCAACCCCGACGGTGAGCACCTTGTTTTTATCCCCGGCATCTTTTGCGCGATGAACGTTACTGGCAGGCTTTTCAGCTCCTCAATCGGTCGCAAGTTTCTCATGGCTCTCACGGGCCTGGTCCTGATCGGCTTCGTGATCGGACATCTCGTGGGCAACCTGCAGATCTTTCAGGCGCCCGATCATATCAATGGTTACGCGCATTTCCTGCATGGGCTGGGGCCCTTGTTGTGGGTGGCGCGCATCGGCCTGCTGGTGTGTCTGGTGATTCACGTGTGGGCGGCGACGGTGCTTACGTTGGAGGATCGGGCGGCACGGGGGGCGCAGCCGTATGCGAAAGAGCGTTGGCTGCGGGCGGCGGTGACATCGCGCTACATGCGGTTGAGCGGCTACGTGGTGCTGGCGTTCATCGTTTACCACCTGGCGCAGTTCACGGTGGGCGTGGGCGGGCGTTTCACGGAGACGGCGTCGTTCAAGGAGAACCTTCCGCTCTACACGATGCAGAGCGATTATCATGTGGCGGGTGTGCCGGTCGTGCACGCGGGGGCACAGGTGCTCGATGTGCACAGCATGGTCATCCTGGGATTTCAGAACCCGATCGTATCGCTGTTTTACATCATCGCGGTGGGCTTGCTGGCGATGCATCTGCGGCACGGTTCGGATAGTTTGTTTCAGACGCTGGGCTGGCGATCCGGTCGTTGGGCCAACGGCCTGCGGCGGGTGACGCTGGCGTTCGCGATCCTTTATTTCATCGGCAATCTGATCATCCCGGGCGCCGTGTTGACCGGGATGAAAGGGCTGCGGCCGGGCTATCATCCGCCCCTCACGCAGACCGCCCTGCATCGCTAACCTTTTCGCCGCCCAGCCATGGCCCAACTCGATTCCAAAACTCCTTCCGGCCCGCTCGCGGACAAGTGGCGCAAGCACAAGGCGGACATCCGCCTCGTCAACCCGGCCAACAAGCGCAAATACGAGATCATCGTGGTGGGCGCCGGCCTGGCGGGTGCCTCGGCGGCCTCGACGCTCGCAGATCTGGGTTACAAGGTGAAGAGCTTCGTGTTTCACGATTCGCCGCGCCGGGCGCATTCGATCGCGGCGCAGGGCGGCATCAATGCAGCGAAGAATTACCAGAACGACGGCGACAGCGTTTACCGGTTGTTCTACGACACGATCAAGGGCGGCGATTACCGTTCGCGGGAAGCGAACGTGCAGCGGCTGGCGGAGGTGTCAGTCAACATCATCGATCAATGCGCGGCGCTCGGCGTGCCGTTTGCGCGGGAATACGGCGGGTTGCTGGCGAACCGGTCGTTCGGCGGTGCACAGGTTTCGCGGACGTTTTATGCCCGCGGGCAGACGGGGCAGCAGTTGCTGTTGGGCGCGTATTCCTCGCTCGCGCGCACCATCGCCGCCGGCACGGTCGAGATGCACACGCACAGCGAGATGCTGGATCTGGTGATAGTGGACGGACAGGCGAAGGGCATTGTGGTCCGCAATCTGATCACGGGCGAAATCACGCGGCATGCGGGCGATGCGGTGATTCTGGCGACGGGCGGCTACGGCAACGTTTTCGATCTCTCGACGTATGCGCGGCAGAGCAATGCGACGGCGATCTGGCGGGCTTACAAACGCGGCGCGTGTTTTGCGAACCCGTGTTTCACGCAGATCCATCCGACGTGCATCCCGGTCACGGGCGATTATCAATCGAAGCTCACGTTGATGTCGGAGTCGTTGCGCAACGACGGCCGCATCTGGGTGCCGAAGAAGGCGGAGGACCGGCTGAAGGATCCGAGTTCGATTCCCGATGCGGCGCGCGATTACTACCTCGAACGCATCTATCCGGGGTTTGGCAACCTGTGTCCGCGCGACGTGGCGTCGCGGGCGGCGAAGCGCGTGTGCGACGAAGGTCGCGGGGTTGGCGAGAGCGGACTCGGCGTTTACCTCGATTTTTCCGACGCGATCAAGCGCCTCGGGGAGACGGGCGTGCGCGAACGCTACGGCAATCTTTTCGATATCTATCACGAGATCACGAACGAGAGCGCCTACCAGAAGCCGATGCGGATTTACCCGGCCGTGCACTATACGATGGGCGGCTTGTGGGTGGACTATAACCTGATGTCCAACGTCCCGGGCTTGTTCGTGTTGGGCGAGGCGAACTACTCCGATCACGGCGCGAACCGCCTCGGCGCGTCGGCGTTGATGCAAGGGCTGGCGGATGGATTTTTCGTCATTCCCTACACGATCGCCGATTATCTGGCGTCGCAGAAACCCGGCTCCCGGCCCTCGCCCGACGGCGCGGAGTTCAAGGCGGCCGAGGCGGCGGTGACGGGCATGACGAAGCGTCTGCTCGACAACAAAGGGAGCGAGCCGGTGCGGCATTTCCACAAACGGCTGGGCAAGATTTTGTGGGAGCACTGCGGCATGGCGCGCACGCGCGAGGGCTTGGAGAAGGCGTTGCAGGAGATCCCGGCGTTGCGCGAAGAATATTGGGCGAATGTGCGGGTGCCGGGTTCAGGCGACACGCTCAACCAGTCGTTGGAGCAGGCGGGCCGCGTGGCGGATTTTCTCGAGCTCGGCGAACTGATGTGCCTCGACGCGTTGAAGCGCGAAGAGAGCTGCGGCTGCCATTTCCGCGAGGAATACCAATATCCCGACGGCGAGTGCAAACGCGACGATGTGAACTTCAGCCACGTGGCGGCGTGGGAGTTTCAGGGCGAGGGCAAGGCACCGCTCCGCAACACCGAACCGCTCAACTACGAAGTCACGAAGATGAGCGTGCGTAACTACAAGTAAGCCGAGGAACATTCTCATGGTCGCCGACAACACGAAGAAAAACATCAGCGTGACGCTGCGGGTCTGGCGTCAGGCCGGGCCGAAGGACGCCGGCCGGTTCGTCGAATATCGCGCCACGAATCTCAATCCCGACATGTCGTTTTTGGAGATGCTCGACGTGGTGAACGACGAGCTGACCCTGAAAGGCGAGGAGCCGATCGCGTTTGCGCACGACTGCCGCGAAGGCATCTGCGGCACGTGTTCGCTGCAGATCGATGGCAAGCCGCATGGGCCGGGCGAGGGCATCGCGACCTGCCAGCTCTACATGCGCGCGTTTCGCGACGGCGACGTGATCGTGGTCGAGCCGTTCCGCGCGCGGGCATTTCCGATTGTGAAGGACCTCGTGTCGGACCGCAGCGCGTTCGACAAGATTCAGCAGGCGGGCGGCTTCATCACCGCGCGCACCGGTTCGGCGCCGGATGCGAATTCGATCCTGGTGCCGAAGGCGGATGCGGACCTGGCGATGGACGCGGCGACGTGCATCCAATGCGGCGCCTGCGTGGCGGCGTGCAAGAACTCGAGCGCGATGCTGTTTGTCGGCGCGAAAGTTTCGCACCTGGGCCTGCTGCCGCAAGGGCAGGCGGAACGCGATCGCCGGGTGCTTTCGATGGTCGCCACGATGGATTCGCTGGGCTTCGGCAACTGCACGAACCAGGCGGAGTGCAGCGCCGCGTGCCCGAAACTCATCAGCCAGGATTTCATCGCGCGTCTGAATCGCGACTATATCAAGGCGTCGTTCCGCGCGGCGTTTAAGCCGGAGCCGGCGGCGGCGGTGGGCGGCCACTAAGCCGCAGGGGACGAACCGATTTTGCGAAAGGCGCGCCCGGTGGGGCGCGCTTTTTTGTGGGCGGAAAGCGGACGGAGACGCGCGGCGGGCAAGATTCTGTAACTTTTCGCGGTGAGGGGTGTTTTGTGGACATCAACCACTTCTCATCATGAAGACTTCACTCATCTCCATTCTCGCGGTGTCCGCCGCTCTTGTCGTTGTCCCGTTCAGCATCGAGGTCGTCGGTTCGCTGCTGTTCGCAGCGGGCATCGTGACGATGCTGATCACCGATTACCGCGTCACCAGCCCGGCCGCGACGGATTCGCTACTGGCGCGGCGGCGGTCTGAATCGCTGCGGCTCGCGGCGTGAGGCAGCGCGCCGCCGGTTTACCTGCTCCTGTCGATCGGCGGATGACGTCCGCCCGGTCGCAGGAGTTTTTTATTTCAACTGCGCAAACTCGGGGAGCTCGACGCTGCCTTCCGAGGAGGTGTTGATCTGGTTTTTGCGGTCGCCGATCGTCTGGGCGAGGGAGCTTTCGAGGCGGTAATGGACGGCGCCGTCGCGCGCGACTTGGGCGAGTTGACGCAACAGAGCGCCGTTATCGAGGTAGACGGTCACGTCTTGCGTCGCGGTGGTCATCGGAGCGAGGCCGATGGGCTGGTCACTGACGGCTTTGCCGACGAATTTGCCGTTGATGAAGAGGCGGTGGGTGCCACCGGAGAATCCGAGGGCAATGACGTTTTCGTTGGTGTAGCGGAGCGTCATCACGGCGGTGGTTTCCAGCGGAGCGACCGCGGAGGGGCGCAGATCGACGAGGTGGACAGTGATCCCGCCGAGCCGCGGGACGGAGGTGCAACCGGCGATCACCAGGGCCAGCGCAGTGAAAAGAAACGCGCCGAGCGCGAAGGGGCGGAAGGTCATGGCGCGCGATGCAAACGGCTGCGGACGAAACCGCAAGGCTGCGCCGAGGCGTCAGAACATCGTGAGCGCCTTGGCGCTCTCGACGACCACCCAGGCTCCCGCGAGAACCGCGAGGGCGACGAGGCCGCGTTGGACGACGCGGCGGGCGCGGAGGCGGGCGTCGTAAGCGTCGGAGTTGCGCGAACGCGGGTCGGCCTGCGCGAGGAAGCTGGCGAAGCGCGGATTGCGATATTTGCTGCGTCGATCCTCCCCGAGGCCGAACCGCAGAGCGGGGCGGTGGAAGAGGCGTTTCAGCAGGGATCGCATGGCAGCATGAGCGTGAGTAAATTTGAGGTGGTTTACTCAAGGGAAAACTCACTACGGTCGCGACTTTCAGGGTTATCGCCGCGCCATGCACCATTTCCATTACTCAGGTCCCAGTCTCCAGTGTGAAGCCGTCGACCTCGCCGCGGTCGCGCGGCTCTACGGCACGCCGACCTACGTTTACAGCGCGGCCACGATCGCGGAAAACTTTCATCGGCTGCAGCAAAGCCTGGCGGGACTCGATGTGCAGATTTGCTATGCGGCGAAGGCGAACTCGAATCTGGCGGTGCTGCGGCATTGCGCGAATCTGGGGGCGGGTTTCGACCTTGTGAGCGGCGGAGAAATCCGGCGGGTGATCGCGGCGGGCGGCGATCTGCAGGCGAGCGTGTTTGCGGGCGTGGGCAAGACGGAGGACGAGATCCGCCTCGCGCTCGAAAACGGCGTTTTCGCGTTGCACGTGGAGAGCGAGCCGGAACTCGCGCGCATCAACCACGTCGCGGGCAAATTGGGCGTGAAAGCGCCGATCGCGCTGCGGGTGAATCCCGACGTCGATGCGCACACGCACGCCAAAATCACGACCGGCCGCAGCGACAACAAATTCGGCATCCCGTTGAAGCAGGCCGCGGGTGCCTACGAGGTGGCGGCGAAGCTGAAGAACCTCACGTTGCGCGGCGTGCAGATGCATATCGGGTCGCAGTTGACGACCGTGGCGCCGTTTGCCGAAGCGGTGCAGAAAGTGGCGCCGCTGGTGGCCGATCTGCAGGCGAACCACGGCATCACGTATTTTTCCATCGGAGGCGGCATGGGGATCGTTTACAAGGACGCCCTGGCGAGTGGCGCCCAGGCGTGGTGGGATGCGCAACCGGCGGCGCAACGCCCGCTGACGCCGGAGGCTTACGGCGAGACGCTGACGCCGCTGCTGGCGCCGCTGGGGCTGAAAGTGCTGCTGGAGCACGGGCGCTTCATCGTCGGCAATGCGGGCGTGCTGCTCACGCGCGTCGAGCACCTGAAGCGCGGCGCGAACAAAAATTTTCTCGTGGTGGATGCGGCGATGAACGACCTCGTGCGGCCCGCGATGTATGAGAGTTACCACGAGATCGTGCCGGTGCAGCGGGACAGCTCGCGGCGGGCGTTGGTGGCCGATGTCGTCGGACCGGTGTGCGAGAGCGGCGATTGCTTCGCGAAAGACCGGCAACTGCAGGAAGTCGGGGAGGGGGAGCTGCTCGCGTTGATGAGCGCGGGCGCCTACGGTTTCACGATGGCGAGTCGCTACAATACGCGCGCGCTGGCGGCGGAAGTATTGGTCAACGGCAGCGCGTTCGAACTGGTCCGCCAGCGGGAAACGTTTGCACAGATGATCGCGGGGGAAAAGGTGCCGGCGTTTTTGCAATGAGCGGCGGCGGGCCGGCGGCCCCGCGGGGCGAGAAAATTATCCGTGCCAGCGGAGCGAAGGTGGGTTGAGGTGAGCGCATGAAATTTGTCGTCCTTGGAGCCGGCGCCTGGGGCACGGCGTTCGCGCTGCACCTCGCCCGGGCGGACCAGGACGTGACGCTGGTGCCGCGACGGAAGGAGCATGCAGCGCTCTTGCAGGCGGAGCGCGAGAATCGTGAATACCTGCCCGGGATCGCGCTGCCGGGGACGTTGGCCGTCACGGGCGAGGCGGACGCGGTGGTCGGCGGCGCGGAGGTGGTGTTGCTGGCCTGTCCGGCGCAGGCGTTGCGGGACACGTGCAGCGCGCTGCGGACGCGGTTGGGCGGGGCGCGGGTGCGGTTGGTGGCGAGCCTCGCGAAGGGTCTGGAGTTGCGCACGCATCTGCGGCCGTCGGAGGTGATCGCGAGCGTGCTGCCGGGGTGTGCGACGGGCAGTGTGACGGGGCCGACGAATGCGGCGGAAGTGGCGCGGGGGTTGCCGGCGGCGTTGGTGCTGGCGACGGCGGCGGTCGATGAATTTGCGAACGAAGTGCAGGCGGCGATGAGCGGGCCGACGTTGCGCGTTTATACGAGTGACGACGTGGCGGGGGCGGAATTCGGCGGGTGCTTGAAGAACGTTTATGCGATCGCCGCAGGGTGTTGCGAAGGGCTGCGGCTGGGCGACAACGCGAAGGCGGCGCTGATGACGCGTGCGCTCGCGGAAATGGTGCGCGTGGGCGTGGCGCTGGGCGCACGGGCGGAGACATTTTACGGGTTGAGCGGCTTCGGCGATTTGGTGGCGACGTGCCATGGCGGGTGGAGCCGGAATCGCGAGTTTGGGCAACGGGTGGGCGAGGGTCGGGCGGTCGCGGAGCTCATGGCGCACCGGAAGACGGTGGTCGAGGGCTACAAGACCACGGCGGCGCTCGACGAACTTTGCCGCGAACGCGGCCTCGAGGCGCCGATTTTGCGGGAGATGCACGCGATCTTGTTTGAAGGGAAGCAGCCGGCGGAGGCGCTGCGCGCGCTGATGTTGCGGGAGCTCAAACGTGAGACGGCGTCGCCGCTGCCCACGTGACAGAGAACGCGTGAGGTGCGGCTTGCGCTGGAGAAGCGCGGTGGCTTGGCTCCGCGCCTTCCTACCCCTATGCCTCCCTCGACCCCGGCCCCGCTCGACCGCAACCATAAGCTCGTCGTTTTCGCGTCATCGCTCGGCACCGTGTTCGAGTGGTATGACTTTTATATTTACGGGACGTTGGCGGCGTTTTTCGGAAAGCTTTTCTTCCCGCCGGGCAACGACACGGCGGCGTTTCTTTCCAGTCTGGCGCTGTTCGGGGTGGGGTTTTCCGTGCGGCCGTTTGGCGCGCTGGTCTTCGGGCGCATCGGCGATCTGGTCGGGCGAAAATACACGTTTCTCGTCACGATCATCGTGATGGGCTTGTCGACGGCGTTGGTGGGCGTGCTGCCGACGTATGCGCAGATCGGTTTTTGGGCGCCGGTGATTCTGGTGCTGCTGCGGCTGGCCCAAGGTCTGGCCCTGGGCGGGGAATACGGCGGGGCGGCGACCTACGTGGCGGAGCATGCGCCGGCGGGGAAACGCGGCGCGTATACGAGCTGGATCCAAACGACGGCGACGATCGGCTTCTTTCTTTCGCTGGCGGTGATTCTGGGGGTGCGGCAGGTGATCACGCCGGAGAGTTTTGCGGCGTGGGGCTGGCGCGTGCCGTTCATCGTGTCGGTGTTGCTGCTGGCGGTTTCCATTTACATCCGGATGAAGCTGCACGAGTCGCCGGTGTTTGCGCAGATGAAGGCGGAAGGGAAGACATCGAAGGCGCCGTTGCGGGAAAGTTTTCTGCACTGGCCGAACGCGAAGCTGGTGCTGGCGGCGTTGTTTGGCGCGACCGCGGGGCAGGGTGTCGTGTGGTATGCGGGGCAGTTTTACGCGCTGTATTTTCTGACGGCGACGCTGAAGGTGGAATACGTGACGGCGTATCTGCTGATCGCGGTGGCGTTGTTGATCGGCACGCCGCTGTTTCTGCTGTTTGGCCGCTGGTCGGATCGCATCGGCCGGAAGCCGATCATGCTCGCGGGTTTTTTGCTCTCGGTGCTCACGTATCAACCGATTTTCCACGGGTTGACGCGGGCGGCGAATCCGGCGCTGGCCACGGCGATGGAGCAGGCGCCGGTGGTGCTGCACACGAGCGAATATCACGGGCATCTCGCCGTGGCGTTTGAGGCGCTGGGCGATGCGGCGCGCAAGATCGTGCTGCCGAGCAAAGCGGTGACGGAGACGGATCACGCGCGGACCTTCCTGAACGCGCACGGGATTCCGTTCACGCTCGCGTCGGCGCGCAGCGAGGGGCCGTTGGTGTTAACGGTCGGCCCGGCGGCGGTGACAGGCTTCGATCAAGCGGCGTATGAGGCGGCGCTCGTGCCGGCGGGTTATCCGAAGAAGGCGGATCCGGCGGCGATCGATGAGGTGAAGGTGGTGGCGTTGCTCTCGGTGTTGATGCTTTACGTGGCGATGGTCTATGGGCCGATCGCGGCGTTTCTCGTGGAGCTGTTTCCGACGCGAATCCGCTACACGTCGATGTCGCTCCCGTATCATATCGGCAACGGCTGGTTCGGCGGTTTCCTGCCGTTGATTGCGGCGTCGATCGTGGTGTTCACGGGTAACATTTACTCGGGGCTGTGGTTTCCGATCGCGGTCGCGGCGATGTCGTTTGTCGTGGGCTGGTGGGCGCTGCCCGAAACGAAAGATAACGATCTGCGCGCGTAGCCGCTCCGGCGACGCGGTCGCCGCCGATTTAGCCACCCACTACGTTTTTCTATTATGAGTCTTCTGGGCCTGCACTGGATCGATGCGTTGGTCGTCGTCATATATGTCGTCGCCGTTCTGGCGGTCGGCCAATACCTGGCGCGCAAGGTCAAGGGCGAGTCGGACTTCTTCCTGGCGGGGCGGAAGCTGGGGAAGTGGTTCCAGTTTTTCCTGAGCTTCGGGACGATGACGGATCCGGGGCAGGCGACGATCACGGCGAGTGCGGTTTACAAGCAAGGCGCCGGCGGCGGCTGGCTGGCACTGATCACGTTGTTTCTCACGCCGTATTACTGGTTCACGAATGTGTGGTTCCGGCGCGTGCGGCTGACGACGATGGCGGACTTGTTCGAGGACCGCTTTGGGCGGCGGTTTCTCGCGACGCTTTACGCGGTGGTGAATCTGCTCGTGGCGATCGTCTCCATCGGCGGCGGCAACATCGTGGCGTTGAAAACCCTCGAGCCGATCATGGCGAAACCGGAGGCGGTTTACACGGTGGCGGAGCGGCAGAGCGTCGATGACTATCACGCGTTCGTGCAACTGCGGAAGGAGCGCGCGCAGGCGCCGCTCGCGCCGGAGAAGCTCGACCGTTACGAACGGTTGAAAGATCGCTACGAGCGCGGGGAGTTGAAGTCCTACGTTTCGTATCTGAAGCCGATTCCATTCTACCTGTCGTCGTCGCTGCTGGTGGCGATTTTCATCATGCTGGGCGGACTCAAGGCGTCGGCGATGGTGGATGCGTTGCAAGCGGTGCTGGTGATCGTGATTTCGGGGGTGCTGATTCCGTTCGGGTTGGCGCGCATCGGCGGCGTGTCGGGTCTGCACGCGAAAGTGCCGGACTACATGTTCAACCTGTTTGGGTCGACGTCGGTGAGCGAGTTCACGTGGTATTCGATCGCGGCGCTGCTGCTGGTGCAGTTCATCGGCATCATCGGTTCGCAGGCGAACATGACGGTGAGCGGTTCGGCGAAAAACGAATACGCGGCGCGCATCGGCGCGGTGACGGGCGGATTCAGCAAACGGTTTGTGACGATCGCGTGGTGTTTCTGCGGGTTGATCGCGGTGGCGCTGTTCGGGCCGAACCTGTCGGATCCCGATCAGACGTGGGGCCTGCTCACGCGCACGCTGCTGCCGGTCGGGCTGATCGGCGTGATGATTGTGGGCATTCTCGGAGGAAAACTCGCGGCGCTGGGCGCGAACTCGGTGGTGCTGTCGGGCCTCGTGGTGAAGAATCTTTACGAGCCGCTGTGGCCGGGGAAGAGCGAGCGGCACTACATGTTGGTGGCGCGGGCGACGGTGCCGACGGTGCTCCTGCTGGGGATCGGCGTGGCGGTGTATCTCAACAGTGCGGTGTCGTTGTTGAAGTTCATGATCGCGCTGCTGGTGATCTGGGGCGCGCCGATCCTGTTGATGTATACGTGGCGGCGGTTGACGGAGATGGCGGTGCGCGTGCAAGTGATCGCGACGATGCTCTTTATCGGCGTGGTGCCGTGGTTCGTCTCGGCGACGCCGGGATTGCGGCAGTTGCCGGCGTTGACCGTCGTGACACAGGAACGGAGCGCACGGGTGCAGACGCGCGCGAATGCGGATGATGTGGCCGCCGGACGCGCCGCCGCGGTGGGCGAGCATGTGACGAAGGTGCAACGGCTGGAGCCGGTCTCGGTGTTTTTCGAGGAAGGTCTGGCGCACAGCAACCCGCAGGATTTTTCGTCGCCGATGGAAGGACTCGGGCGGTTCAACATCGAAGTGTGGTTGATATCGTTGACGGGCTTCGACGTGACGCGGTTGACGGCGGCGTGGCTGCTGACGGTGCGCTACCTCGTCGATGCGCTGCTGCCGATGGCGCTGCTGATCGTAGTCAGTTGGATGACGAAGCAGCGCGATCCGGAGCGCGTGGCGCGGTTTTATGTGCGCTTGAAGACGCCGGTGGGCGCGACGCTGGAAGAGGACGACAAAGCGGTGGCGGAAAGTTACGCGAATCCGACGCGCTACGATCATCTGAAGCTTTTTCCGCGTTCGAACTGGGAGTTCACGAAGTGGGATCGCCTCGACACGATCGGCTTTCTGGGGTGCTGCGCGTTCGTGGGCTTCATCCTGTTGTTCTTCAAACTCGTGCTATCCCTCGGCGCGTGACGCCGGGCGCGCGCGGCGCCCGGCGGAGCATTGGGTCGTCTGGAACGTTCAGGTTTTGCGTTCGCGCAGGGCGTCGGCGACGAGGGTCTTGATCGGATCGCTGCCCCAGCGTTCGAATTCCTCTTCGGTCGGCAGAGGAGAGCCGGCGGCGATCAACGCGTGCGCGACGCCGGCATAATCGCCGTCCGGCTGCGGCCGGTTGACCTCAGCATAGTCAGTCCAGCCGAGGGGAGTGGCGTGGTAGGTCGAGTCGCGCACGTCGGCGGGCGCGCCGTGAGCGAGGAGGATGCGGGCAGCGGCGAGGTTGCCCGAGAAAGCGGCCCAATGCAGCGGAGTGGCGCCCATCGCGTCGGTGCCGGCAGGATCGAAGCCGGCGTCGAGCATGGTTTCGAGTGCGGTGGTGTCGCGGCGACCGGCGAGTTCGCGCGCGAGTTTTTTCGTGCCGGGGCGATCGAAGAGCGCGCGCAGCTTGGGTTCGGCGCGGAGCATCATGGCGACCTTGGCGCGGTCGCCGCGCATGCCGGCGGCGAGAAAGCGCTCCGTGCCGCTGAGTTCGTCGGCGCCATCGTGGGCGCGCAACCAGTCGGCGACGGCGATGTTGCCGTGGAGCGAGGCGAGCGCGAAGGGCGTGCGACCGTCGGCGCGGCGGGTGCGCAGATGAGCGCCGTGTTGAAAGAGAAGTTCGAGCATCGGCACATCCCAATGGCGTGCGGCGGCGTGGACGGGCGTCTCGGCGGCCTGCTCGGGGTAGCAAACGCGATTCGCATCGGCGCCGTGCGCGAGGAGCCAGGCGACTCCGCGGCGGACCGGAGCATCGTGCGAGAGCCCGGCAAAGTGGCCGAGGATGAAGAAGAGCGGCGTGTTGCCCCAGGAACGAGCGCCGTCGCCGCCGTCGGCGTGCGCTCCGTGGGCGGCGAGGAGATCGAGCATGGCGACGTCGCCGTTCTCCGCGGCGTGATAGCCGGATTCGCCGTCATCGGGCTGGGCGCCGGATTCCAAGAGGAGCTGCGCGAGAGCGTAGTGCCGGGCATGGCACGCCGCGGCCCAGAGCGCGGAGAGTTTTTGCTGCGGGTCGCCTTCCCAGGGGTAGCCGGTATTCACGTCGGCGCCCTGGCTCAGGAGCAGGCGCGCGGTGGCGATGAGGCCGGCGGAGTTTTTGTCGACCCAGCGGGAGTGGGCGACATAGAGAAGCGGGGCCCATTTCAAGGGGCCGCCGGGACGCGTCGCCAGGCCGGGATCGGCGGCGAGATGACGAGCGACTACCGTGGCTTCGCCGAAAACGAGTGCGGCGTGGAAGTCTTTCGCGACGAGATCGGGAAAGAGCGTGCGGGCGCGTTCGGCGCGGGTGAGGCGGTGTTCGACGGAGCCGCGGACAAATTGCGTGACGGCTTGGTCGAATTGCAGGGTGAGCTCTTCCACGCGCTCGCGGAGGGCGTTCCAAGAAGGGAAGCCATGTTCACGCGCGAGGACGGACTGGGCGTCGTGCAGCGCGAGGCGGAGCGTGGCGAGGTCGGCGGCGGAGCGCGCGGCGAGCGCCGGAAGGGCACGGAAACGCACGAGCGCGACCGGATCTTTTTCGCGGGCGGACCGCAGCAGTTCCTTGGCTTGATGCTTGAGCTGCTCGAGATTCGGGCGCTCGGGTAACGGCGATGTTGTCATGTAACCTCCATGCTGAACGCCAGGGTCCGCAACCGGCAGCACGGGGAAACGTGCAGTCGTGAAGGAAGAGAGACGGTGGGCTCAGCCCTTCGCGCGGACCCGCGGGCGCCCGAAGCGCACGACGGCAAGGCAGGCGGGGAAAGAAACGGGTGTCAATTCGGCGTCGCAAACCGCGGGGCGGCGGCGGCGTGTCGGCGATGCACGTCGAGGTAGACGTGGTCGCACAGCGTGTCGACGTCGGCACCGGGGAGGAAGCGCGCGGAGAAACCGGGAAGGTCGGGGTCGATCGCGAGGCGGGCGGTGGCGAGAAAGTCGCGAATGAGTTCGCGCGGATCTTCGTCGCCGACAGCGATGCGGATGGTGGTCGGGGTGATGCCGGCAGCGCGGAGGGCGGCGGGGTCGAGTTCGCTGTGCGAGGTAAGCGCGGGGCAGAGGATGACGGTGTTGCTCTGACCGAGGGAAACCATGTGGCCGAACATGGGCGAGAGGGAGTCGAAGAAACGTTCGAAGGTGAGCCGCGAGAGGCCGGCGGCTTCGAAGTCGATGGTGAAGAGAGGCGCCGGCAGGCCGAGGTAGCTGAGACGGGCGGCGAGCGGGGCGTTGGGGTCGGTGGGATTGGCCGGGCCGTGGACGCTGAGGTGGGGATGGGAGGCGAGCCAGCGCGCGAGGATGGCGGTGTTGATGCACTTTTTCAGCATGCGCATCTCGAGGGTCTTCATGCCGGAGAGCACTTCGTAGGCTTTGTCGGCGTCGAGGAACGCGCCTTTGATATAGTAAACGTTCCAGAAAAGCGTGTGGTCCCAGCCGGGATCGCCTTTGGGCAGAAACATGTCGGCGTTGCGGCCGAGGACGACGCCGGCGGTGGTATCGCCATTGCCGACGAGGTCTTTCGTGTAGCTGTGAATCACGTAATCGGGACGCGCCGCCGGTTCGGATTCCTGAAGCGGGCGGACGAGAAACGGCGTGCCGACGGTGGCATCGAGAATGACGGTGAGGCCGGCGGCGTGCGCGGAGCGGCAGATGGCGGGAACGTCGAGAAACACGCCGTGGGGATTGCACGGGCTTTCGAGGTAAACGTAGATCCGGCGGGCGCCGGCGGGCGCGAGGCGATCGGCGTAGGTCGCACGCACGGTGGCGAGGGCGCGTTCGAAATCGTCGGCGGTGGCGCCGTCGAAGAACTCCACGGCGACGTTGAGGTTGGATTTCTTGCCATACCAGTCGTGGAGGAGCTGGTGGGTGCCGCCGTAAACGTTGCGCGAGGCGAGCACGACATCCTCGTAGCCGACGAGGTGGGCGAGGAGGGAGTCGATCGCGGCCATGCCGCTGTTGAAGTTCCACGCGAGATACTCGTGCGCGAGCGGGCCGGCTTCGATTTCGACGATGTGGTTGGCGAGGGAGATCGAGGTGGGATTGAGGAGACGGGAGTAAATTTCGTGGAGAAATTCGCGGCCTTGAAACGCATCGTCGATCCACTCGGTGCAGGCGAAAATATAGGTGGCGGTGCGGGTGATGACGGGGTTGGCGGAGAAGAGGGCGGCGACGTTGTCGAAGGTGGGATACGGGCCTTTCGCCAGGGTGGTCGCGGCGGAGTGGCCGAGGGATTGGTGGACGGCGCGGGTGGGATTTTGCAGCGTATCGAGGAGCTTCGCCAACTGGAAGGTGAGGAATTTCTTCGCGTTGAAGAGAGCGAGGCGGTCGCCCCGCGGGAGATCGGCGAGCTCGCGGGTGGTGGCGGCCCAGAGTTCGGCGAGGTCGCCGTGGGCGGCGTAGAGGCGTTCGGCGAGGCGGAGGAGCGGCGCGCCGATGGGCGAATGGGGATCGAGGTGGAAGTGGGCGAGCTGTTCGCGCGCGAGTTCGGCGAGGGAGGTCGCGGTGGTGGTTTTGCGGCGCGGCGAAAGCTGCCGTGCGGCCGGGGTGGGGTCGTTTTGCATGGGTGCAAGCTGACCGAGGCGGCAGGCGGGCGCAATCCGATCGCCAGCCAACAAAAACGCCGCGCTGGAGGGCGCGGCGGATTCCGGCGAACCGGAGCGGGGAGCAGCGCGCGCGCTTACATGCCGTTGATGACTTTGATGTCGGCGACCTTATCGCCGTTGAAGATCACGTGCACCTTCACCTTGGCGTCTTCCTTGATCGTCTCAAGGGTGGGATCGTATTCGACGGTGTAGGTGTTGTTTTGGCCGGAGCGGCTGGTCATGCCGCTCGCCGCGCCGCGGCCGCCGGTGCTGGTGCCGGCGTTGGTGCGAATGCGCTGGCCGGGCGTGAGGCTGGAGCCATCGGAATTATAGAAGTTATGATAAACCCAGGTCTCCTGATTCGGGCCCGGTCCGGAAATGACTTTCTCCGGTTTGTCGAGGGCCATATAGACCATGTCGCGCGTGAAGCCGACGCTGATATAACCATACCGGATGATCTGTTGATCGGTGGGGCTCAACTGCGAGTAGGTTGCGGATTTCTCCTTGATGCGACTGTCAATGGTGCTGCAACCGGAGAGGAGCAGGGCGAGGGCAACGACGGCGAAGAGAGGGGATTTCATGGTGGGTGGAAAGAGGAAGCGTCGGCAAACTGGGCCGGCGGCTGGATAATGCCGAGCGGAAAAAGGCGGCTCGTTGGGGCGGGTGGGAGATGCGCGATCGGGCGATTTGACGGCACCGCGATCGCGCCCACCGCGCGTGCACCGCTGCTGCGGGTTACGCCCGTCTCACGACTTGGATGTCGACGACTCTATTGCCGCTGAAGATCACGTGCACTTTGGTCTTGGCCTGATCCTTGACGTCTTCAAGCGACGGGTCGTAAACGGTCTCGTATTGGGTGCCGCGCCCGCCCTGCGCGCCTTTCATCGCAGAGGCGCGGGAACTGCCGACGGCTTGGGCGCGGACCGGGATCGAAGCATTGGAGCCATCTTTCGCATAAAAATTTTCGTAGACCCACGTCTCCTGATTGGGCCCGGGACCGGGGATGATTTTCTCGGGCTTGTCGAGGGCCATGTAGACCATGTCGTGCGTGAAGCCGACTTGGATGAAGCCGTAGCGAATGATCTGTTTATCGGTGTCGCTGAGCGAGTCGAACGTGGAGGCGTGTTCCTTGATGCGACTGTCGATGGTGCTGCAACCGGCCACCGCAAGCGCAAGGCAGGCGAGGAGGAAGGCGGGGTTTTTCATGGAAGAAAGGCGGTCGGGCGCGCCGCTTGCCCCGAGGGGCGTTCGGCGGGCGCTAGGACTGAGAAATGCGGATGTCGGCGACGACGCCGCGGAGGAAGATCACCTGCACGCGGGAGTGCGCCTGGTCGCGGACTTGCGTGGTGTGGGGATCGTATTCGATCGTCGTGGTGACGGCTTCGTCGTGAGTCCGGCCAGACCAACCGGCGGCGGCGGAGGGCGGCGTGCCGGGCATGCGCGCGATCGGGCCATTCTTGCCAGCGGTGCCGCCCAGGCCGCCGGTGTCTTCGGCCCAGTGCGTGACGAGTTTTTGTCCCGGGATGAGGTCGGAACCGTCGGCTTGGTAATAGGTTTGATACAGCCACGTTTCCTGCTGCGGGCCGGGGCCGGCGACGATGCGGTCGGGTTTGGCGAGGGCGAGCAAGACCATGTCGCTGGTGAACCCGATGGCGATCTGGCCGCGCTTGATCATGGCTTGCTCGCGAGGCGACAGTTGCGCGAACAACTCCGCTTTCGTTGCGACGCGGGACTCGAGGGTCTGGTGAGCGCAGCCACTCCAACTCGTCGCGAGAACGGCGAGCGGGAGGGCGAGGGAGAAGCGAAGCCAGCAGGAGCGGCGGGTGGGGTTCATGGACGGGTGAGTTAGGTTTTTTCCACGCGGATGTCGGCGACGAGGCCGCGAAGGAAAATCACTTGGACGCGCGGTTGGGACTGGGTTTTTTCCTGAAACAACGTGGGGTCGTATTCGACGGTGTAGGTGTTGGTATGCGGGTTTCGGGTGGCCGCGTCGCTGGCTGGATTACCGCCGGGCATGCGCGCAATCGGGCCGCTGGCGCCACCGGTGCCGCCGAGGCCTCCGGTTTCGGCGGCGGAGTGGGTGACGATCCTTTGAGACGGGGTGAGGCTGGAACCGTCCGCGGCGTAGTAGGATTGATACAGCCAAGTCTCCTGCTGGGGCCCGGGGCCGGAGACCACGCGGTCGGGTTTGTCGAGCGAGAGGAGGACCATGTCGGTGGTGAAGCCGATCCCGATCAGGTGACGCTTGATCATGGACTGCTCGCGGGGCGTGAGGCGGCTGAGGAGTGTTTGCCGCGCGGTCGTCTGGGTCGACGCGGTTTGAGTGGACTGGCAACCGCTGAATCCCACCAGCGCGGTGGCGGCGGCGATGAGGAGGGGGAGGAGGGGCGTTTTCATAAACGTTAATCTTCGACTATCTGGATGGCGGCCACGCGGCCGAAATTGAAGATCACTTCCACGCGGCGCGTCGAAACGATGCTCGTGCGAATGGCGCCGGGATCATATTCGACGGTGTAGCTGAGGCGACCGGTGCCGTGCAGCCGGCGAGAAAAGCCAGCCCCGTGACGGCGCCGAGGCGGCGGAGGTGGGACGACGCACGCATCGGTAGGAAAGCGACCTAGCGCTTGGCGATGGGGCCGCCGTCGACGGCCTGGAGTGCTTCGAACGCGCGGCGCTGGGCGGGACTCAGTGATGCGATGAAGGCGGCCATGCGTTGCGCCCGTTGTTCGCGGGTCGCGTTATATTCATCGTAAGAAACGGCCTTCGTGATTTCGGTGTAGGTGCGCGCCTGTTCGGGATTCAGCGAAACGCGGAAACGGGCGATTTGCGTATTCAAGCGGTTGGCGCGCGCATCGCCGTAGGCTGGTTCGAAGCCGATATCCCAATAGCCGGTGGCATCGATGACGACGGACATGCGCCAGCCGTAGTCGAGATACCACTGCTGGATATCATACTTCTCCTCTGCATTGAGATCGGCGAGGCGCACTTGTAACTGCACGGGCAACGCGACGGGATGCCAGAGCATGGGGTTTTCCGCCGAGTTGATCCACGCTTCGCTTTGTTCGGGTGTTTTCTGGCGACGTTCGAGCGACTGCCAGCCTGTGACGATCAGCTCGCTGCGCTTCTTGTCCGGCCCTTGGACTTCGACGGTCACGCCGTGGATTTTTTCCACGTGGAAATCACCGACGTCATCCCCCACGACGGCCCACTTGTGACCGGTTTGGTCGAAGCCCTTGAACAGGGCGTAGGCGACTTTGCCGACGTGAAGCACGCCGTCCAGCTGCGGGAGCTCGGCGGGCGGGGGATTGGACGTGTCGGCGGCCTGCGCGGCGGGCACGCAAAACGTGGCAGTCACCACCACGAGCACGAGGAACGCCAGGCGGGAAACGCCAGCGCGGAGAGAAGAAGGCAGTGGGGCTACGACCGATGCGAGCGAGCGAGGCGATTGAACGTCACGGCCAACAGAGCAGCATTTCATGGGGAAGGGGATTCCGTCGTCGCCAGGACGACTACGGCCCGGGATGTCGTTTCCGACGGGTTTGGGCAAGGTTGAAGACGTCATGCCGGGGCGCGAAAAGTTCGACGGCGTCGAGGCCGGAGAACGGCGAAGGTGCAGCGGACGGGCGGCGATTTTGGCGTCGGCGACCGGTATCCGGCCGGCAAGAGTGGCGGCATGGGAGCAAGCGACACAGTCGAGTTTACGGCCGCGGTGGGGCACGACGAAGCGGAAATCGCGGCGCTACTGGCGGCCGCGGATCTGCCGCACAGCGACATCGGCGCGCACTGGGCGAACTTCATCGTCGCCCGCGCGGAGGCGCGAATCGTCGGGGTGGTTGGCGCGGAAGTGCACGGGGCGGATGGGTTGCTGCGCTCTCTGGCCGTGGCGGCGGCATGGCGGGGCCGGGGGCTGGGACGGCAGTTGGTGCAACGGTTGCGCGTCGCGCAGCCGGCGGTGCGAAGGTGGTGGGTGCTGACGACGACGGCGGAATCGTTTTTCGCCGAGCTGCGTTTCGGGCGAGTGGAGCGGCGGCTCGCGCCGGCGGCGATCGCGGCGACGGAGGAGTTTCGCACGCTTTGTCCGTCGACCGCGGTGTGTTTGGTGCGGCGCGAAGCCGGGCCGTAAGCGAGGTGGCGTCGAAACGCCGGCGAATTTGCGGAGGCGCGGAGTGTTCAACGCGGCGCGAGCACGGCGCGCCGGAGTGCGCGATAATCTTCGGGAAGGAACAGTTCACGGTGCGATGTGAACTCGCTGGCGTCGCCGGACTGCCAGTGTTGCGCGAGAAAGACGGCGTGATCCTCGGCGTCGAGCTCCTGCCAATAAGGACAATCGACGCAGTGGCTGCCGCTGACGCGCAAGCGCGCGCGGGCGGCGTCCTGCCGGCGGCAGTGTCCGTCGGCGCCGGTCTCACGAAATGAATTCCGGCAGGCGGCGGGGGAGGGTTGAAGACAGGTTTTTACCAACTGACGCGCGGCGATGGCGAGGAGCTCGTCGGTCGAATGCGCGAGGACGCGGGCGGTGCAGGCTTGGGCATCGGCGGCGCTGAGTTCACCGTCGCTCGGGTGCAGCGGGTGGCGTTCCTCGATCAGTTGCCAGAGGCGCGCGGCGATGGCGAGGAGCTCGGCGGGTGCCGGTGCGGGCCGATCGTTTTGCTCGTAAAAGCGGTGCAGGACGGCGGCGACGAGGGGATGAAAAGCGGCGAAATCCAACGGCATGGCGATCGAGCGGTGAGCAGCCGGCGCGGCGTGTCACGCGAAAAGCTCAGGGCGCGCGCAGAAATTTGGCTCGTTTGCGGGAGGCGACCGCGGCGAGACTCGCCCGCGAGGTGCTATGCAAACGTCAGTCAAACGAGTCGAAGCCGGGGCGCAGGGCCGCGCGTGGGGTCAGTCTCCCGGCGCGGGGCGGCGGCGCGGAAAGGTGAGGCGGACGTGAACCGGAAGACGGTGGCGATTTTGGTGTTCGACGACGTCGAGGTGCTCGACCTCGCCGGACCGTTTGAGGTGTTCGCGGTGACGGATGAGCTCTGCGACTACGGAGCGTTCAACGTGTGCACGGTCGCGCCGCGGGCGGATGTGGTGCGGGCGCGGAACGGACTGCGCGTCGTGCCGGATTACGCGTTGGAGAATTGTCCGCCAGCGGAGATTCTCGTGGTCCCAGGCGGCTTCGGCACGCGGGCGCTGTTGAACGACGAGGCGGTGATCGCGTGGGTGCGAACACGGGCGACGGGCGCGGAGATCGTGATGAGCGTGTGCACGGGTGCGCTCGTGCTGGCGCGCGCGGGTTTGCTGGATGGGTTGCGGGTGACGACGCATCACGAAGTGTTGGACACGTTGCGGGCGTTGGCGCCGGCGGCGACGGTGGACGCGAACAGGCGTTATCATGACAACGGGCGCGTGCTGACGGCGGCGGGCATTTCGGCGGGGATCGACGGTGCGCTGCATCTGGTGCGGCGCGAACTCGGCGAAGCGGTGGCGGAGCGAACGGCGCGCTACATGGAATACACGCCGGAGGACGGACGCGCGCGGCAGGCTTTTATCCCGTGAAGCACGCCTCCGCTGCTCCTTCCCGCTCGGCGGTCGCGCTGGGCTTCGCAGCCATTTACGTGATCTGGGGCAGCACGTATCTGGGCATTCGGATCGCGGTGGAGACGCTGCCGCCGTTTCTCATGGCGGGAGTGCGGTTCCTCATCGCGGGGGCGTTGCTGTTTGCGTGGGTGCGCTGGAAACATCGCGCGCGGCCGACGGCGCGGCAGTGGCGCGACAACGCGATCGCGGGCGGGTTGATGTTGCTCGGCGGCAACGGACTGGTGGCGTGGGCGGAACAGGAAATTCCGTCGGGCATCGCCACGCTGATCATTTCGATCGGGCCGGTGTTCATGGTCTTGTTCGACTGGCTGGTGCTGGCGGTGGGGCGTGACGCGGAGCGCGGGGCGCGGCCGACGGGCGCGACGTTTCTCGGGCTGGCGCTGGGTTTTATCGGACTCGCCCTGCTGGTCGGGCCGGACATCGCGGGCGCGTCGGCGACGCCGCTCGACGCGTGGCGGGTGGCGGGGCTGGTGGTGGCGTGCGTGGCGTGGTCGCTGGGTTCGATTTTCATGCGTTATGCGCGCTCGCCCGCGGAGCCCTTGACGGGGTCCGCGCTGCAAATGCTCACGGGCGGCGGGTGGTTGATGCTGGCCGCCGCATGGCACGGAGATTTCAACGGTTTCGAGTTCGCGGCGGTGAGCGGGCGGTCGTTCGCCGCGTGGCTGTATTTGATCGGCGTCGGTTCGCTCGTGGGATTCACGACCTATGTGTGGCTCATGAAAGTAAGCACGCCGGCGCGGGTTTCCACCTATGCGTATGTGAATCCGATCGTGGCGGTGCTGCTCGGTTGGTTGATTCTCAACGAGACCGTGGGGCCGCGCATGATCGTGGCGTCGGCGGTGATTGTCGCAGGTGTCGCGATCATCACGCTGCAGCGGGGCCGGCCGAAGGTCGCGACGGCGTTGTCGCAAGTGCAGCCGCCGATGGAGCCGGCGAAAAGATGAAGCGAAAACGATCGCGACCCGGAAGCGCGCCGGGTTGCTTGTGCCATCGGACGAGCGCGGCGAATTTTCTCCATGAACCCTCCATTCAACGAGCTCATCGCTCTTGCTGAAACGGACGCGGACATCGCGCGATGCTTTCCCGTGCTGGCGCAATTGCGGCCGCATCTGATCGAGACCGAATTCGTGGAGCGCGTGCGGCGAATGCAACGCGAGGGTTTTTTGCTCGCACGGCTGGAGGCCGAGGGTGTTGTCCGCGCCGTGGCGGGTTTCCGGTATCACGAAAAACTGTTCTCGGGTCGCACACTTTACGTCGACGATCTGGTGACGGATGACACGCAACGTTCGCGAGGCCATGGCCGGCAGTTGCTCGCGTGGCTGGAAGCGCAGGCGCGGGCGCGCGGCTGCGACCTCTTGGAACTCGACTCCGGCGTGCAGCGCGCTGCGGCGCACCGTTTTTATTTTCGCGAGCGCATGACGATCG
Organism: Horticoccus luteus; assembly: GCF_019464535.1. Classification (GTDB taxonomy): domain Bacteria; phylum Verrucomicrobiota; class Verrucomicrobiia; order Opitutales; family Opitutaceae; genus Horticoccus; species Horticoccus luteus. The sequence continues at coordinate 371,281 of NZ_CP080507.1, forward strand.
GCGCTTATCACTTCTCGCGGGCACTGCAGGATTGACGTCCGCGGCCGACGGCGACGCGACGCCCGGCATCAAGCCCGCGGGCGGAGGGGCATGGGAGTGCGCTACGGGGCGCGTTCGCGTCGGCGCAGGCGCGATCAGACGGGGAGGACGCGCAGGCAGTCGAGGAGCGTAGCGGCGTCGTGGAGAAATTGCTCGGGGGAATCGTCACGCACGAACTCCAGCAAGGCGGCGTGTTCGCCGGGCAGGGCGTTGACCAGGGCGAGGCGTTCCCGCCAGAGCGCGGCGCCTTCGGCGAGCGGACGGCGGTCCTGCACGGTGATCCAGTGATAAACGTGCAGGTGGGCGAGTCGGGGGCCGATCGTGGTGAGACCGGCGCGGGCGGAGGCTTCGTCCATCCCCAGCAACGGCTGCCAGTAGGAGAGAACATTCGCGTCGGGCACGGCGGCGAGCAATTCGCGACAGGACGCGTTGGTATCGTTGAATGTGCCGCCGTGAAATTCCGGCGCGATCTGCACGCGGGCCCGCGCGGCCAGCGCGGCGATGCGGCGCAGCTCCGCGAACAAGTGATCGCGCTCGCCGGCGGCGATGTTCGCCGAGCCCACCGTGCCGGCCCACACGCGGATCAACGGCGCGCCGAGCTCGAGGGCTGTTTCCAAGACGGCCTCGAAGGCGAGCCCGTCGTCCTCGCTGTGGCCGACGCGGTAGTAGCTGCCGTAAGCGGCCACCGTGAGGCCCGCATCCGCGGTGAGTTCCCGCGTTTCACGAGCGCGGCCGAGTTCGCCGTGCGGCACGTGGATATCGCCGCCCCACTCGATCGCGCGCAGCCCGGCGCGCCGCACGAGTGCAACGATCTCCCGCGGCGAGAGTTTGCGAAACGTGATCGAAACGAGACCGGGCGAGAGCATGGGTGACAGCTACGGGCGCGAGCGGGTCGCGCCAAGAGTGGAGTTGGCGAAACGGGGAAACTTCGACAGGTTGAAGGCGTCCCCAAACCCATGAAACGCATTGTCCTTTTTCTGGCCGCCTTCTCCGCGCTGCTTTTGGCCGGCTGCAACACGCTCAATCACCGCATCGAGCAGCACGCCGCCATGTTCAACGCACTCGACGCGCCGACGCAGGCAAAGCTTCGCGCCGGCACGGTGGAGATCGGTTACACGACGGACATGGTTTATGTGGCGCTCGGCGCGCCGGACGAGAGTCGCGACAACGTCACGGCGAAAGGGCGCACGACCGACTGGATTTATAACAGCTATTCCCAGGATTACGTGGGCACGGCCAACGTGGGCTATCGCCGCTACGTGTCGTATAACAAGAAAACCGGCCAGGCCGTGGTGTGGATCGAGCCGGTTTACCGGGACGTGTATCGCGATCGCATCGAGCCGCGGATCCGCATCTCGTTCAAGAACGGCCGCGTGAGCGCGATCGAGCAGGTGAAGCGCTAGCGCGAAAATCAGCGCCGCGCGCGGCCGGGTAAACCGGCCGCGGCCGCCGACGGTGTTAGTGGCCGGCGCGGGGGTTTTTCTTTTCCTCGCGTTTGAGCTCGGCGAGCGAACGCGTTTTCAAGCGGGCGGCACCACGCGTTTTCTTCGTCGGCAGGAGCGGGCCTTTTTTCAGGCGGCGCTTCGCGGCGGCGACGGACTTTTTGTATTGCGGGAGCCAGGGTGCGAGGGCGACGAGCATTTCGTCCACCATCTGCCAGATCTGCGGTGGCTGACACACGGCGCCGACGAGCGGATCCATCATGAACGCCTGCCGGAGGAGCTGGTCATCGCCGTGGACGGCGGCTTCGACGCCGAGGCGTTGCACGGAAATGCTGGCGTTGCACACGGCGGCGCAACCGAGCGGAAGTTCGCCGACGGAAGGGGTATTGAAGCCGAAGCGATCGACGAAGCCGGGCGCCTCGACGATGGCGTCGGGCGGGAGATTCGGGATGGTGGCGCCGTTCACGAGGTTGAAGTGTCCGCGATAAACACGGCCGGTTTCGAGCGCTTCGAGAATGCGACTACCGTGCTCCTCGCTGCGGTTTTCGGGCGTGTAGCGGAGCGGCGCGATCGTCTCCACGCCGCGGCCGAATTCCGCTTCGAACCAATGGCGGCCCTCGGTGCAGACGCGAAGATAGCCGCCGGTCTCGCCGTTGATCCACACGCTGAGGTCGATCCACGGGAGCATCTCGTCGGGGCGTTTCCGATACCACGGGACGTATTCGCTGAGGTGGCCGTTGGACTCGGTGGAATAGTAGCCGAAGCGCCGGAGCATATCGATGCGGACCTTCTCGGTCTGGGAGAACTCCTTGTGACGCTCGAACGCGGCGAGCAGTTCGCCGGTGCGTTCGCGGCCCTCGGCGAGGACGCTGACATACCACGTCTGGTGGTTGATGCCCGCGCAGACGATATCGACATCCTTCTTCTCCAGCCCGAGGACTTGCGCGATCTGCCAGTGGCCGTGCTGGACGCCGTGGCAGAGGCCGACGCAGCGCACGCCGCCGTATTTGTTGGCGGCCCACGTCATCATCGCCATCGGGTTGGCGTAGTTGAGGAGCAGGCAATCGGGGGCGGCGACTTCGCGGATGTCGCGGCAGAAATCGAGGAGGGCGGCGATGCCGCGCTGGGCATACATGATGCCGCCGGCGCACAGGGTGTCGCCGACGCATTGGTCGACGCCGTATTTCAACGGGATTTCAATGTCGTGCGCGAAGGCTTCGAGGCCGCCGATCCGCACGACGCAGAACACATAATTTGCGCCGGTGAGCGCGGCGCGGCGGTCCGTGGTCGCAGTGATGGTGGTCGTGAGGTTGTTCGCGGCGATGTCGCGGCGGCAGAGCGCAGCGACCATCTCGAGGTTGCGGCGGTTGAGGTCGGTGAAGGCGAATTCGACATTCGCAAATTCCGGGACGGTGAGGAGGTCGGCAACGAGCTTGCGGGTGAAACCGATGGAGCCGGCGCCGATGAACGCGATTTTGAGGGGCATGAGAAAAAGGGTGGGACAGCAGTGGAGGATGCCACGATGGCTGGCGACGGTGAAAACGACAAAGTGCGGCGCGGCGGGATCGGGGTCGCTCGCGCCAATAAAAAGGCGCCCCGCCGCGGAGGGACCGCAGCGGGGCGCCGTTTCAGGCGGAGGAGGGCTGGCCGATCAGGCGATGTCGAAGCGGTCGGCGTTCATCACCTTGTTCCACGCGGCGACGAAATCCCGCACGAACTTCGCGTGTGCATCGCGCGAGCCGTAAACTTCGGCGAGCGCGCGCAACTGGGAGTTGGAGCCGAACACGAGGTCGACGCGGGTGGCGGTCCATTTCACGTCGCCGGTCTCGCGATCAGCGATTTCGAACAGACCTTCGTTTTGCGACACGGCTTTCACGACGTGGCGCATGTCGAGGAGGTTGACGAAGAAATCGTTGGTCAACGTTTCCGGCCGCGAGGTGAAGACGCCGTGCTGGGTCTTGCCATAGTTGGCGTTCAACACGCGGAGGCCGCCGATGAGGACGGTCATTTCCGGGCCGGTGAGCGACAGCAACTGGGCTTTGTCGACGAGGAATTGCTCCGCGGGAAGCTTGCCGCCGGCCTTGGAGAAGTTGCGGAAGCCGTCGGCAAACGGTTCAAGTTCCGCGAAGGTCGGCGCGTCCGTTTGCTCGTCGGTGGCATCGGTGCGGCCCGGGATGAACGGCACTTCGATGGGTTGGCCGGCTTTCTGCGCCGCTTGTTCGATGGCGGCGGCGCCACCGAGGACGATCAAGTCGGCGAGCGACACTTTTTTGCCGCCGGGCGCGGAGGCGTTGAACTCCTTCTGCACGCCCTCGATTGCCTTGAGGGCTTTGGCGAGGCGCGCGGGTTGGTTGACCTCCCAGTCTTTTTGCGGGGCGAGGCGGATGCGCGCGCCGTTGGCGCCGCCACGCTTGTCGGAGCTGCGGAACGTGGAGGCGGACGCCCACGCCGTCGACACGAGTTCCGGAATCGAAAGACCGGTGGCGAGAAGCTTGGCTTTAAGCGCGGCGATCTCATTGGCGCCGATCAGCGGATGATCGACGGGCGGCACGGGGTCCTGCCAGATCAGGTCGATGGCGGGGACTTCCGGTCCGAGGTAGCGCGACTTCGGGCCCATGTCGCGATGGGTGAGTTTGAACCACGCGCGGCGAAACGCGTCGGCGAACTGGTCGGGGTTTTCCAAGAAGCGGCGCGAGATCGGGCCGTAGATGGGATCGAAGCGCAGGGAGAGATCCGTAGTGAGCATCGTCGGCCGATGTTTCTTCGTGGGATCGTAGGCGTCGGGAATGGTTTTCTCGTCGGTCTTGGCGACCCACTGGTTGGCGCCGGCGGGACTCTTGGTGAGCTCCCATTCGTAACCAAACAGGTTTTCGAAGAAGCTGTTGCTCCACTGGGTGGGCTTCGTGCTCCAGGTGACCTCCAGGCCGCTGGTGATGGCGAAAGCGCCTTTGCCGCTGCCGTGGGTGCTGGTCCAGCCGAGGCCTTGCTCGGTGAGATCGGCGGCTTCGGGTTCGCGGCCGACGTGATGGGCGGGCCCGGCGCCGTGGGTTTTGCCGAAGGTGTGGCCGCCGGCGATGAGGGCGACGGTTTCCTCGTCGTTCATGGCCATGCGGGCGAAGGTTTCGCGAATATCCTTGGCGGCGGCGAGGAAGTCGGGATGGCCGTTGGGACCTTCGGGGTTGACGTAAATCAGGCCCATCTGGACGGCGGCGAGGGTGCCCTCGAGTTCGCGTTCGCCGGCGTAGCGGGAATCGCCGAGCCACTTGTCTTCGGCGCCCCAGTAAACGTGTTCCTCGGGCTCCCAGACGTCGGCGCGGCCGCCACCAAAACCGAGGGTTTTGAAGCCCATCGATTCGAGGGCGCAATTGCCGGCGAGGACGATGAGGTCGGCCCAGGAAATCTGGCGGCCGTATTTTTGTTTAACGGGCCAGAGGAGACGGCGGGCTTTGTCGAGGTTGGCGTTGTCGGGCCAGGAATTGAGCGGAGCGAAGCGTTGCTGGCCGGAGCCGGCGCCGCCGCGACCGTCGCCGATGCGGTAGGTGCCGGCGCTGTGCCACGCCATGCGCACGAAGAACGGACCATAGTGGCCGAAATCCGCGGGCCACCATTCCTGCGAGTCGGTCATCAGCGCGTAGAGGTCCTGTTTGACGGCGGCGAGATCGAGTTTTTTGAACTCCTCGGCATAATCGAAACCGGCGCCCATCGGATCGGAGAGTTCCGAGTTCTGATGCAGCATTTTCAGGTTGAGCTGGTTCGGCCACCAGTCGCGCAGGGTGCGGGGCGCGGGCTTGTTCGCTCCGCCATGCAGATGAGGAAAGGGGCATTTGCCGCCGGTCGTGGGAGTGGATGATGCGTCCATAAAATGGGTCCAGGGTGGGAGTTTTTACGAGGGTGAGAGTGGCCGTCGATTAACGACTTTTCATCGCCCCGAACGAAGGCTGTCGCAAGCGCGAACGGGTTGAAAAAGCCCGGCGCTGGCGGCGGGCGACGCAGGGAAGGGCGTTTGCGGCGCGGAGATTGTCGGGTGGGCCGGGCGCTCCGCGCGCGGCTTGAGCGCAACGGCGGCTTCGGCGCACGCGTCCGATTACAAACGACCGCGCGCGGAGTGCACGGTCCACCGGCGTGGGCGCGGGCGTAAGGCGCGCGGGCCTATGAGCTGAAACGCAATCGAGGCAGCGCGGGACAGGAGCAACCGACGCTGCTGGAGGGAGCTGTGGCGCGCGGCAGGAGTCGCCCCCGCGCGACCAGAGAATCAGCGGCGGGCGCCGCGGTGGAGGCGGCTGGCGGGCTTGACCGCGGCGGCGGCGGTTTCGGCGAGCGCTTTGTCGTCGAAGAGCGCGGAGTAAATATACGGGAAACCCTCGATTTTCTTCCGCTCTACGCCGAGGCCCATGTAGCGCTCGATGCTGCGCGCATCGCGGACGTCCTCTTCCGTGACGAGCGTAAACGCGTCGCCGGTGTTGTTCGCGCGCCCGGTGCGGCCGATGCGGTGCACGTAATCCTCGGCGTTTTCCGGGACGTCGTAATTGATGACGTGGGAGACGCCGGCGATATCGAGGCCGCGGGCGGCGATGTCGGTGGCGACGAGCACTTCAAACCGGCCGCTTTTGAAGCCGTCGAGCGCTTCGATGCGTTCGCGCTGGCTGCGGTCGGAATGCATGACGCCGACGGTGTGGCCCTTGGCTTGCAGGCGGTGGGCGATGCGATCGGCGCCCATGCGGGTGCGCGTGAAAATCAGGATGCTCTTGAACTCGGTCTGCTCGAGCAGGAGTTGGAGGAGGTCGAATTTTTGGGAGGCAACGACGGGGTAAAACGCGTGCGACACGGTCTCCGCCGCCGAGTGGAGGCGGCCGATTTCGACCGTGGCGGGATCGCGCAACGCCCAGCTCGCGAGCGAGGCGATTTCGGGCGGGAGCGTGGCGGTGAAGAAGAGGGTCTGGCGGGAGGCGGGCGTTTTTTGGACGATGCGGCGCACGTCGGGGAGGAAGCCCATGTCGAGCATGCGATCGACTTCGTCGAGGACGAGGATGTCGATCTTGTCGAGGGAGCAGTTGCCCTGTTCCAAATGGTCGAGCAGGCGCCCGGGGGTGGCGGCGAGAATGTCCATGCCGCGGCGCAGATCTTCGTTCTGTTTGCCGTAGCCGACGCCGCCGTAAACGATGGTCACGCGCAGGTCGGTGAACTTGGCGAATTTTTGAAACGCTTCCTCGACTTGCAGCGCGAGTTCGCGCGTGGGCTCGAGGATGAGGCAGCGCAAATTACCGTGCGCGGCGAGGCGTTGGATGATCGGGAGCGCGAACGCGGCGGTCTTGCCGGTGCCGGTTTGCGCGGAGCCGATGAGATCGCGGCCGGTGAGGACGACGGGAATCGACTGCGCCTGGATCGGCGTGGGTTGGACGTAGCCCATTTCCTGGACCGCGAAGGCGAGCGCATCGGACAGGCCGAGGGCGGAAAACGCGGTCTCCATCTTCGGGATGTCGACGGGCGTGGCGGGCTTCACCGGGTCGCGGCGCGGGTGGTCGTAGGAATCGTCGCGGGCGGGGCGTTCGCGTTGTCCGCCGCCATGCGCACGGGGGCCGTCGGACCGGCCGCCGCGGCGACCGCCGCTGCTGCCGCCGTGGGCGCCACGTTCACCGGAGAAATTGCGTTCGCGGGGTTCGCGGTGGGAGCCGGAGGTGCTGGGTGAACCGGACGGGCCGGCGGCCCCAGCAGAACCGGGCTCGCGGGGCGGGCGGGGTGCGCCGTCGGGACGGCGTTCGCCGCGGTTGTCACGCCCGCCGCGTCCGCGGCGCTCGCCGGAACCGTGGTGCGAGCGAGGTTCGTGACTGGCCGAACCGCCTGCGGCCGGGCCACTGGAGGACGAGCCTTCGCGAGGAGCGCGGGGGCCGGAGTGGCGTTCGCGACTTTTCTCGCGGGCAGGATGGGAAGAACCTTGGGAGGGAACTGGTTGGCCGCGATCCGCGGCCTTGGCTTTCGAACTGCGGGACGGCGAAATCGAGTCGCGCAGCTTCGTCAAAATTTTCTTCAGCATGAGAATGTAAGTTTGGCAGCGTCGCCGAATGCGCCGGGTTTGCAATCTCCGATGCGGGCGACGGCGCGCGCGGGCGATGGCGTGCCGGGCGACGGTGTTTTCCGCCCTGTTTAGGGAGGGCGAGCGAGACTCAATCGTCGTCGCGGCGGGGGCGGAAAATGGCGTCGTCTTCGACGGCGTTGTTCACGACCGACTGGATGGTGCTGAACATGCGCATCGCCGGGTTGGTGGTGGTGACGACAAAGGGGAGCACGACGCCGTCGACCGTGCGGAAATCAGAGAAGTCCACGCGCACGGGGAGAGTGCCTCGCGGGCCGGCGATCATGGTGCCTTCGATGCGGAGGATGCGGCCGTTTTCCTGATCGAAATAATATGTGCCAAGCGGGGCTTGCAGGCTGGCGAGGGCGACGACGTCAACGGCGCGGCCGTCGATCTCGGCGGGCGGGAGGAGTCGGCGCAAGGGGGCCTGAGCGGGGAGATCGAGCGCGGTGCGGAGGTTGGCGTTGCCGAGCAGTTGCTGGCGTTCGGCGCCGTCGAGTACGCGGTAGCCTTCGATCTCGCTGGCCGACCACGCGGTCGTGCCGTCGAAGCCTTGGGCCTGGCGGCCGATGCCGGGAATATCCTGCTCGGCGAGGATGAGATTGGGGTCCTTTTGCGTGACTTTGAGATGGTTGGTGACGCCCGAGGTCGGGATTTCGACGGTCGTCTCCGTGACGCGCGAATGGATGCGGGAGAGCGCGGCGGCGCCGCCGGCGGCTTCGATTTGGTGCGCGAGGATGCGGTTGATTTTTGCGGCGTCGGCGAGTTCCTGCGCGGTGAGGGGCGCGGGATCGAAGTCGAGGGGCTGATTGACGGCGGCGCTTTGGCGGCGCGAAATCATCGTCGTGCCGCCCGTGCGCGTTTCGAGAAAAGGGAGCGTGAGCGGGCCGACAGGGCGAAAGTCGCCGAAGTCGACCGTGAGCGCGATGGCCATGGGTGAGCCGAGCACTTCGACGCGGAGGACGTGGCCCGTGGCGGCGTCGAAATACCATTTCTCGGTGGCGCCGTTGCGCGGGACGAGGGCGAGCACGTGGCAGCGTTTGTCGTCCACCGACGCGTCGGCGAGGAGGCGTTGGCCCGGATAAATGGAGGGCAGCGCAAGCGTGCGGCGGGGGTTGCCGATCGAGCTGAGGCCGAGGGCTTCGTTGAGATCCATCAAGCCGATGCCGAGTTCGGGATGGCGGCGCCAGGCGACTTTGCCGTCGAAGCCGAGGACGGTGGCGTCTTTCTGGTCGCCGACGCGCGTGCGGGAGAAGAAGTGGCCGTCGGCATCGGACCAGCGGTGCATCGAAAGGAGCGTGTGCGTGGGTCCGGCGATGAACTCGATGTTTTCGTCGACCGTGAGCGACTTCACCTCGAGCAGAGCGGAGACGCCGCCTTCGGCTTCGATCGCCCGGCCGAAGATGCTGGCGATCGCGCGCTGTTCGGCTTGGCGGGACGCGATACCGGCTGGCGTGGCGCACCCGGCGAGAAGGCCGAGGGCGACGACGAGGGCGAAGGCGGCGGCGAACGGGAGAAGACGTTTCATGGAGCGGGTGCGGTGGCGGCAGACACAGGTGCGGGCGGGTTGCGGGCTTCGTGCAACCAAGCGCGGGCGGTTTCGAGGACCGGGTCGCGACCGGCTGCGAGATCGGCGCGGGTGGTGGCGACGACGATGTCCGGCGCGACGCCGCGGCCTTCGAGGGAGTGGTGCGTGGGCGTTTGCACGTCGGCGATGGCGTATTGAAAAAGATCGCCGGTGGGGAGCGTTTTGAAGGAGGACGGCAGGGCGGCGCCGGCGCTGGGTTCGCCGAACAACCGCGCGCGGTGCGTGGCCTGCAACCCGGCGGCGAGAATCTCGCTCGTGGAGGCGGAGCCGCCGTCGATCAGGACCGCCACGGGGCCGAGAAACGCGCGGCTTTGCGGGAAGGCTTCGAAGCCGATTTCGCCGGCGCGCAGAATCATGCGGCCGAGGGAAACTTGATGGTCGCTGAGCAAGCCGACGATGCCGGGCGCCATCGCGGTGAGGCCGCCGGGGTTGGCGCGCAGATCGAGGATGAGGCCGTCGCCCGGGTGGAGTTGGCGCACGAAGGCGCGAAGCGGGCGCATGAGCGACGGGGCGAAGACGTTGAGGCGAAGGTAGGCGAGTCCGGTGTCGTCGCGGTGGGCTTCGAACTCGAGGGGTTGCGCGGGAAAACTGCCAACGGGTTCGGACCATTCGCCGTCGTGCGCGGCGCAGGTGACGGTGAGTTCGCGCGGGGCGGCGTCCGGCGATGCCACGGTGGCGGTGAGGGCGGTGCCGACGGCGGCGCGCGACCAGCTCGTGACAAAATACACGAGGTAGGAACCTTGTTGCGTGGGCGTGAGGCCGTAATGCGCGAGCGTGGTGGCGAGCGTCGCGAGGTCGGCGGTGTTGGTTTTGAGCACGACATCGCCGGGGTGGATGCCCGCAGCGGCGGCGGGAGAAGCGGGGCGGACGTGGCGGACGATGACCTGGCCGTCGACCGCGGTGAAATCAGCGCCGATCGTCCCGATGCGCGAGCGTTCGGCGGGGGTGAACACGGCGGCTTCGCGGGGGAGGATGGAGAAATGCGTGCGGCGCAATTCGCCGAGCATCGCGCGCAGCAGATCGCAGAGAGCGGCTTTGTCGGCGATGGCGGGAAGTTGCGCGGCGTATTTTGCGCGAACGGCATCCCAATCGACTCCACCGAAGGTCGGGTCGAAATAGCTTTCGTTCACCGTCGTCCAGACTTCGTCGAAGGTGCGCTGGCGAAGGTCAGGCCAGTCGGGATCAGCGGGGGCGGCGGACGGCGACGCGGGGGAAGTTGAGTCGGCCGCGGTGGATGCGGCCGGTGCGGATGCGGGTTGGTCAGCCGCGGACGGCGAGACGAGAATGGGAGGCGGTTCGGCGCGAGAAGCCGTTGGCATCGCGGCCAGGAGAAGGGCTCCGCACCATCCCCATATCAGCGAGCGTCCTTTGCGACCGAGCATGCGGCGAAACGAAGTCCGCCGGGAGCGGTTGAGTCAACGATGCGGTGCGACGAGCGCAAAACGATCGAGGGAGGCGGCGTGAAACGTGGACTTGTGCCGGCAGCGAAGGCGGTCACAGTTTCGTCAACCCCTTAAATTCTAATATCATGAAAACTATCGTGATGGCGGTCGGACTCAGTGCGGCGGTGATGACGGCGGGCTGTAGCACCGCTTACAAAGATGCAGGACGAAACGACGGACGTGGTTACTCGTCGCAACGCATTTCGGACGACGTTTTCACGGTAAGCTTTGCCGCCAACAGCGCGACGAAACCCGAGAAGGTGCGTGATTTCGTGCTGCTTCGCGCTTCCGAGATCGCGGTGAAAAATGGCTTTGATTATATGCGCGTGGTGGACGCGGACGATGCGTCGGCCGTGAAAACGTTGCCGGTCATGGGCACATCCTATTTGGGCGCGTATTCGCCGCAGAATGCTTCCGCCGGGTTCAGTTCGGGCCACGAGTACGAACTGACGGTCACGAAGCCAGCGTACGAAATACGCGTCGTCTGCCGCCGCGAGCGCCCGGCGGGTGACGAACAAAATTGGTGGCCGGCGAAGGAAACGGTGGCGCGCTTGCGGGCCAAGTACCGTCTGGGTTGAGCAGAGTCGCCGCACCTGACCGGACGGTTGCGCGGGCCAACGGCGTTAAAGCAGCGTTGACCCGCGCATGGAAACGCGCACCCGAAGTCAGGAGCCGCTGGAGCGACGGGCAGGCGCGGAGGCGGGAGAAGATGACCAAGACAAGGGAAGCGCGGCGCGGATGATGGACCAATCGATATCCGGCAGGCCCCGGCGCGGCGCGGGTTCGCCAAGGATGCGCCAGCGTTGAGGTGAAGAGAATTCGCGGGGGCGCAGCGCGAGCGCGGGGGCGGGGGTGGAACGGCGGAGCTCGACGGCGCCGATCTTCACTTGGCCGACGCCGCGGAGGGTGAAGCGGAGTTGCGGTGGCGCGGCGAGATCGCCGTCCCACGCGATGGGCGCGGCGTGCTCGCGGATGAAGGTGCTGCGCGGTTGCGCGGCGGCGTTCTGAAACTCGACGGTGTAGCAGGCCTGCAGCTCGCGCCAGGTGCCGTCGGGTTGGCATTGCTCGACCGCGACGAGGTGGAGCGAGGGGGCGAAGTTCCACACGCAGTAGCAAAGCTGCCACGCACCGCCGAACACAGGTTCGGCGCGCCGCCAGGCGGAGAGACGGGCGGCGTCGGCGGCGAGAATGCGTTCGTTGTGACTGAGCACGCGGCGATCGCGCGTGCGGGCCCAGATGAGGCGCGCGGCGGTGCGGGCGCGGCGGAGCTGGGCGGCGAACGTGCGCGCTTCGGCGGACGTGGCGAGCCCGCGGGCGGCGCGGCGGACGAAGACATCGCGGGCCGCGAGGTAATGCCGGAACACGAGGCTCGCGCGGAGAGGGATGGGGAGCGCGGCGGAATCGCGCACGGCGCGGGCGAAGAAGCGTTCTTCGGTGCGATAAGGCGCGAGTGGTTCGCGGCGCGAGGCGACGTCCCAGCGCTCGTTGAACTCCCAACGCGGGTAACCAGCAAACAGGTAGCGGTCGGAGGCGACGGCGACACGGGCGGCGCGCCGGCCGACGGCGCGGCCGAAGCGGCGCTCGAAGCCGCGCGCGAGAAGTTCGCGCGGATCGGTGATTTCCGGCGTGAGCCAGAGGCCGGCGGCGGCGGCATCGACCGCGGTGGTGAGTTCGATCGCAAGACGGAACGGCTCCCAAGAGGTGACAAGGAGACCCTCAGCGCCGAGGCGGCGCGTGTGCGCGCCCCACGCGAGGATGTTGGCCATGCGATCGGTGAAGCTGGGTAGAGGCTCGTAGCGCGCGGCGCCGTTCATCGGGCAGCCGTAGAGCGAGAGACCGCGAGCGCGGAGCGGGGTGGCGATGTCGGTCTCGGCAAAGTTGAACAACTCGACGCGCGGCCAGCGGCGGAAGGCGTGGTAAAACCATTCGTAGGCCGTCAGGTCGGCGGGGAGTTGCGGAATCGCGTCGGGCAAAAAGTAGAGCATGTCGGCCCACATCGCGCTGCGCAGGCCGAGCGACGCGGCGACGGCGTGGAGGCGTTGCACGTGGCGGGCGAAGTGCGTGGCGAGGCCGACGTCGGCGATCTCGCGACGGCTCAGCGGATGGCGGCCGAGGTGAAAAGATTCATCGAGGCCGAGGTGGACTTTGCCGGTCGTGCAAAACGGCGCCATGTCGCGCAGGAGCTTTTCGGCGACTTCGAGCGTGCGCGGATGGAGCGGACAGATCTGGCCCGCCGGCAGCGGGGAGCCATCGGGCGCGCGGAGTTCGTTGAGGTCACGCAGCTCGGGGACCTTGATGAGATACTGCGTGTGGCCGAGGAGATTGACGATTGGCACGACGCCGATGCCGTGGCGCGTGGCGGCGTCGACGAGGCGTGCGAATTGTTTATAGGAATACGCATCGCGGCGTGCGACGGCAGGCAGGCGGGGATACTCGACGGCGTCTTCGAGGTGGAGATGGAGTTCGTTATAGCCCCAATCGGCATAACGTGGGAGCTGCGCGAGGAGCCAGTCGAGGCGTTCGACTTGGCGGGCGAGGTCCCATTGGAAGGAGCGGCGCGGCGGGAAAGGGCGGGATGGGGCGGGCACGGGGAGGAGATGCGAGCGCAGCGGAACGGCGCGCGACAGGCAAGCCGGTGACGAAGCGATTGAGGCGAGCGCGCAGGGATTGCGGGGGCGCGCTCAGAGATCGAGGCGGGCGGCGTAGAGGGATGGAGGCGGGGTGCGTTCACCGTGCCCTCACCCCGCGGTGGATGACGCGTCTGGGGGCGCGAGAACGAGGGATGAGGGCACCCATAAACGCTAACATAAACTTGCGCGCGGTGAAAACGCGGGGTGAGGGCACCCCGCCTACAAAATGATTCGGATCGACGAGGGCGCGCGGGCGGTGCCGCGGCTCACGGGCCAAAGCGCGGGTCGAACGCGAAGGGCTCGGGCGGGCCGGCTTTGATGCGTTTGAAGCCGGGGTGCGCGGGGTTGAGCAGGTAATTGAACTCCCCGGACACGATGACGCTGGGCACACGCAAGGCCGGCGTCCGCGCGGCCTGCACCCATTCGGCGCCGAAGGCCTGCGAGGCGGGACCATAGGGCATGGCGCGCCATGAGTCGGGCACGCGCGCGGGTTTCTCCACTAGTTCAGAAGGCACTTCGACGGGAATGAACACCCATGCCTGATCGCCGAGGATCGACACCTGTTTCACGTTCACGAGCACTTCGATGACCGCGAGGGAGCGCGATTCGGCGCAATACACGACGCGGATGCCGGGTGGATTCCAACGTCCGCCGCGCCGGTAAGCACCATCGCCGGACATGGCTTTGGCGGCGTGATACGCGGGCGAGAGGCGCCAGAGCGTGAGGTTGCTCACATCACCACGCCGTCTTCGAGGCGCTCGATCACGGCTTCGACTTCGCGGGCGCCGGGCTCGGTCTGGGCGAAATCCAAAGGCGTGCGGCCGCCGAGCGCAGGGAGCGTGGAATTGAGCCACTGCCGGGTGTTGTCGTGAGTGGCGAAAAGCTGACGCGCCCGATCGTAAACTCGCATGATGCGCACCGCGCGCTCGCCCTCCGGCACCTTCAGGCGGGAACGGGCGGCGACGCGCCGCGCATACGTGCGCGGCGGGATGTGAATGAGCCGGGCGAGCTCGTCGACGGTGAAACCGACCTCCTGGCCGAACTTCACGACATCGAGCACCGGCAGGCCCTCCTCGACCTTCTGGGCCATCGCGGCATTATCGTGCACGTGGCTGTAATCGACCGGGACCTTGTGGGATTTCATGGGAGAAACGTGGGGTGGCTGGGCGGGCATTGCAAATGTAATCTGCCAAATGGCAGGAACGCGGTAGCCAAACGCCGCGATGTGTTTTTACGAGGAAAACCGCGGCGCTCCGCGAAATGTCAGGGCTTGAGGGAGCGTCGGGTAGTGGTTTCGGCGTCTGAAGGACGGCGGGGCAGAGCAAGGTTCTCGCGCGCGTTGTCCAGGGTCCGCTGGGAGATGCGACCGAGGCTGGCGCAGAGGAGGCTTTGCGAAATGCCTCACGACGCATCTCCTTTTTCGCCATGAAGAAAATCGGTTTCCTGTCCTTCGGTCATTGGACGCCATCACCCCAGTCGCAGGCGCGGTCGGCGGCGGACGTGCTGTTGCAGTCCATCGACCTCGCGGTGGAGGCTGAGCGCTTGGGCGTGGATGGAGCTTACTTTCGAGTGCACCATTTCGCCCGGCAACTGGCGTCGCCGTTTCCCTTGCTGGCGGCCGTGGGTGCGCGGACGCGGAAGATCGAGATCGGCACGGCGGTCATCGACATGCGTTATGAGAATCCGCACTACATGGCGGAGGATGCGGGCGCGGCTGATCTGATCGCGGGCTCGCGATTGCAATTGGGAATCAGCCGCGGCTCGCCGGAGCAGGTGATCGAAGGCTGGCGTCATTTCGGCCATCAACTCACGGACGGGGAGAACGATGCGGACATGGGACGCCGGCACGCCGAAACGTTTTTGGGGCTGCTCGACGGCCGGGGGTTTGCGCAGCCCAACCCGCGTCCGATGTTCGCCAATCCGCCCGGACTATTGCGGCTCGAACCGTTTTCTGCGGGTTTGCGGGAGCGGATCTGGTGGGGCTCGGCGACCAACGCCACGGCGATCTGGGCCGCGCAACGCGGGATGAATTTGCAGAGCTCGACTCTCAAATTTGACGAGTCGGGGGAGCCGTTGCACGTGCAGCAAGCCGCGCAGATTCGGGCTTTCCGCAAAGCGTGGACTGATGCGGGCCACACCCGCGAGCCCCGCGTGTCGGTGAGCCGTAGCATTTTTGCGCTCATGGATGATCGTGATCGTGCTTACTTCGGGAGGGACGAAGAACAGCAGGATCAGATTGGTTTTCTGGATGCGACGACGCGGGCGGTTTTCGGGCGCGGCTACGCCGCGGAACCGGATGTGCTGATCGAGCAGCTCCGCCAGGATGAAGCCATCGCGGCAGCCGACACCCTTCTGCTGACGATTCCCAACCAACTGGGTGTGGCATATAACGTGCACGTGCTGGAGGCCATTCTCTCGCATGTGGCCCCGGGACTGGGCTGGCGGTGAGTGGCCGCCGGCAGGAGGCTCTCGAGGTTTTGGGGCGGGGCGTCGTTGGCGCGGGGCGTATGAAAGCGGTTGCACAAACGACTGCGATTGGCGGCCTGCGGGGAAGCCTCGCTTGCAAGCGCGCCGGTGGCGGCTAGAGGTGCGGCGTGCAAGTCACGATCCGCCACATCTTCATTTCGCCGGGGCATAATTTTTTCGGGCATTACGGGCAAGCGGCGGGGACACATGAGATCGTGGACGTGCGTGAGGTGGCGTGTCGCGCAGGGTGGGGGCTGGAAGGTGATCGGTTTTACGGGTATCGTCCGGACTACAAGGGGCAGGTGACGTTTTTCGATTGGGCGATCTATGAGGAGGCGAAGGAAAAATTTCGCGTGCCCGCGCTGCGGCCGCAGGCATTTCGGCGCAACGTGTTGATCGAAGGCGTGGACATCAACGAGCTGATCGGAAAGCGCTTCGAGGTCGGTGGCGTGGCGTTCGAGGGGGCGTGCGAATCGCGGCCGTGTTTTTGGATGGACGGAGCGGTGGCGCCGGGCGCGGAGGAGTGGTTGCGCGGCAACGGCGGGTTGCGGGCGAAGATTTTGCGCGACGGGACGCTGGTGGCGGGCGCGGGGGAGTTGCGCGTGACGGGAGACGCGCCGACGACGGGACAGGCGGCGCTGGCGTTTGCGAAACCGGCGCTGGAGTGAAGGCAGCGAGGCGGCGCGCGGGCGGCGCTTGTTGCGAGGCGGGGGAGCCGCGCGCGGGAGCGCACGGCCCACCTCGTTAATCTAACGCGATGATTCGAGGCCGCGCTTACTTCCCCGACTTCTGCAGCAGGTGCTCCAGTTTGATGATGTCGGCGGTGAACGTGCGGATGCCTTCGGCGAGTTTGTCGGTCGCCATCGCGTCTTCGTTCAGGGCGAAGCGGAAAGACTTTTCGTCGTAGGTCACGCGTTCGATCTTGGCGTCCTTCGCGGCGGCGGGATCGAGTTTGCGTTCCACGGGATCGGTGGACGCCGCGAGTTCACCGAGGAAGTTGGGCGAGATGGTGAGCAGGTCGCAGCCGGCGAGTTCGAGAATTTCGCCTTTATTGCGGAAGCTGGCGCCCATGATTTCGGTCGGGTGGCCGAATTTTTTGTAGTAGGCGTAGATCTCGGTGACGGATTTCACGCCGGGGTCTTCGGCCGGGGCGTAATCTTTGCCGGTGCTCTTTTTATACCAATCGAGAATGCGGCCGACGAAGGGCGAGATGAGTTTCACACCGGCATCGGCGCAGGCGACGGCTTGGGGAAACGAGAAGAGGAGCGTGAGGTTGCAGTTGATCTTTTCGCGCTGGAGCAGTTCGGCGGCGCGGATGCCTTCCCACGTGGAGGCGACTTTGATGAGGATGCGCTCGCGGGGGATGCCGGCCTTTTCGTAGAGGGCGATGATTTCACGGGCCTTGGCGACGGAGCCATCGCGGTCGAAGGAAAGGCGGGCGTCGACTTCGGTCGACACCCGGCCGGGGACGATTTTGAGGATTTCGAGGCCGAAGAGGACCAGGAGGCGATCGATGACGGCAGTGACGGGGGCGCCGGAGCCGGCATCCTGGATGGCTTTCTCGATGAGACCGGCGTTTTCGGCGGAGCCGGCGGCTTTGAGGATAAGGCTGGGGTTGGTCGTCGCATCCTGCGGCGTGAATTGCTTCATGGCTTTGAAGTCGCCGGTATCGGCGACGACTTTGGTGAAGCGTTTCAGTTGTTCGAGTTGCGTAGCGGCCATGAGTGATTGGAGGTTAAGGTGAATGAGAAATTCAAGGTAGGTCGGAAGGGAGGGCGCGCAAATAGTTTTCGAGCCAAGCCACCGCGCCGACTTCATCGGTGAAGGCGCCATCGAGTTGGGCTTCGAATGCGGCGTCGAGCACGGGCTTGAAAGGAGGGCCGGGCGCATGGCCGAGTTGCACGAGGTGGCGGCCGAGGAGGAGGGGGCGAGGGGCCGAGGCGCCGAGAGCGAGGCGTTGCGAATGCGCACGCATTTCGCCGATCAACGCGAGAGTGGGCGCGGGATCGACGGGCGGGCGGCCGCAGGCGTCGGCGATCATCACGAGCGCGAGTTCGTTGATGGTGGCGGGGGCGAGGCGGCGGGCGAGGCGTCGGATCTGGGCGTCGGTGTAGCCGTCGCCGGGTTGGGTATTCTGGTGCGCGTGGTGACAGAGGACGAGTTGGGCGACGACCGGCGGCAGGTCGTGCGGCGCGCCGAGACGGGAGAGAAACGCCAGGGCGAGCGGCCCGCCCGCGGAGTCGTGGCCGGGACTGATCCAGTGCATCGCGCCGCGTTTGTCGGCGAAAACGGTGGTGGAGGGTTTGCCGAAATCGTGCGCGAGGACGGCGAAGCTGAGGAGGCGGCGCGTGGCGGGGGGAGCATCGCGCCAGCCGGGCTCGGTGACGAGGGCATCGAGGCAAAGCTGCGTATGCGTAAACACGTCGCCCTCGGGGTGCCACGCGGGATCCTGTGGCGTGCCGCGGAGCGCGGCGAGTTCGGGAAAGTGTGCGAGCCAACCGGTCTGCTCGAGGACGTCGAGGCCGCGCGAGGGTTTGGCGGCTTTGGTGGCCCACTTGTCCCATTCGGCCCAGACGCGCTCGACGGGGAGTTCGGGGAAGGTGCCGGCAATGGAGCGGCAGAGCGCGGCGGTTTCGGGCGCGAGGGAAAAATCGAAGCGGGCGGCGAATTGAAACGCGCGGAGGACGCGCAACGGATCTTCGGTGAAGGCGGCGCTGGTGTGACGAAGGATGCCGGCGCGGAGGTCGCGTTCGCCGCCGTGGGGATCGATCAGGGCGCCGGTGAAGGGATCGCAGGCGATGGCGTTGATCGTGAAATCGCGACGGGCGGCGGCGTCGGCATCGCTGAGGTTGGGCTCGGGCTGAACGGCGAAACCGCGGTGTCCGGCGCCGGTTTTGGATTCGCGGCGGGGGAGGCTGAAATCGTATTCCGCGCCGCGCGGACCGCGGACTTTGATGACGCCGAAGCTGCGGCCGATGATGTCCGTCGCGCCGAAGGGGGCGAGCGCGCGCTGGAGAGTTTCGAAATCGACGCCGGCGACCTCGACGTCGAAGTCCTTGGCGTCGCGGCCAAGCAGCCAATCACGCACGCCACCGCCGACGAGACGCGGCCGGCCGACGCGGCGCACCGCTTCGAGGATGGCGCGAAGGTCGGCGGGAAGATTCATGCGCCGCTGGAAGCCGGGCGGGGTGAGTTGTTCCAGAAAAGGAGCAGCAGCCAGCCGACGAGAAAGCAGACGCCGCCGAGCGGGGTCAGGTAGACGACGAAGTACGGGCCCGAGAACGAATACCAATAGAGTGAACCGGAAAACAGGACGATACCGGCGGCCCAGAAAGCGGCGATCCAACAGGCGAGCCGGCGCGGTTGCACAGCGGCGAGCACGGCGAGGGCGAGTAGTGCGACGGCATGCAGCAGGTGATAGTGGACCGCGGTCTGCCACGTCTCCAAGTGGCCGAGTTCGATCAGGCGGCCGCGGAGGGCGTGGGCGCCAAACGCGCCGAGACCAACACCGCTCGCGCCAGCCAGCGCACTCGAAATGAAAGGGAGTCGTGAGATCATGAGAAAAAAGTGAGAAGAAGCGGAGGCGCAGGGTTGTCGGCGCGGGCGAGGGTCGCAAACTCGAATGATGCGTTGCGTCTATTGGATGGGATCTTTGCTCGCGCTGTTCAGCGCGGCGGGGCAGACGCGCGCGGCCGATGTGGCGGTGAGCGGCGAAGCGACTTGGGCGAGCCGTTATGTTTTTCGCGGCGAGGCATGGGGTGGCGCGCAACTACAGCCCGCGGTGAATTTGGCGAAAGGAGCGTGGTCGGGCGGCGTGTGGGCGAGTCAATCGTTGGCGAGAGCCGATGCGCCGGAGGTGGATGCCTATGGAAGTTATGGCGCGAGTTGGGGCGCGACGGCGCGCATGGAGGCGGGCGCGACGCTTTATCACCGCGCGGCGGCCGACGGGGCGGCGGGCTGGCAAACGACGGCGGAGCCCTACGTCGCGGCGAGTTTCACGACGGGGAGTGGAGTGACACCGGGCGCGACGTTATTCTACAACGCGATGCGGGACGCGTGGACCGGGCAGGCGCAGGCGGCTTATGCGCTCCCGCTCGCGCGGTGGGGCGCGACGATCGACGGTGCGGCAACGGCGGGGCGGACGTGGGCGGCGGAAAGCAACGGCGGGGCGCATAGTTTTGGCAGCGTGGGGCTGACGTTGCGTTATCAGGTGATGCGGTGCCAGATTTCCGTGGGCGGACAACTGGCGGTGGCCGAGCGGCGCGGGGCGTGGCATTCGGCGGGTGTGGCGAGCCTTGGGGTGCGTTACGAATTTTGAGGAGGAGCGTCGGGTTTGGGATCAGGAAAGGGAAATCCCGGCACGAGAGAAAAGCGGGGTTGACACGTCTTCGATTAACCCTACCAGTTGGCCCCTTTTCCAATGAAAACGTTCCTCGCCAAGAAGGAGACGGTGCAACCCAAATGGTATCTCATCGATGCCGAAGGGGAAGTGCTCGGACGTCTCGCGGTGAAGGCCGCCAATATCATCCGCGGCCGTCACAAAGCTACTTACACTCCGAGTGTCGATACCGGCGATTACGTCGTGATTGTGAATGCGAACAAAGTTGTTCTCACCGGCCGCAAGGAGGAGAATAACGAGTTTATGTTTTTCTCCGGCTTCGTGGGCGGCGAGAGCTATCGCAAGCTGTCATCCGTGCGTGAGCGCCACCCGGAATTCATCATCGAGCACGCCGTGAAAGGCATGCTGCCGAAGAACCGTCTGGCCGCCAAGATGCTGACGAAGCTCCGCGTATTTGCGGGTGCCGAGCACACGCACGAAGCGCAGAACCCCGAAAAGATTTCCGTTTGATCCGCCCATGAGCACCATCGCCGCCAACGTATTTACCGGCACCGGCCGCCGCAAAACCTCGACCGCCCGCGTGCGGATCACCGAGGGTTCGGGCAAGCTGACCGTCAACGATCGCGAGTTCGAAGACTATTTCTCGCACGATAACTTTGCCAAGCAGGCCTACGCGCCGCTCCTGACCGCGCAATTGCGCGAGAAGATCGACGTGACGGCGACGGTCGCCGGTGGCGGCGTGGCCGGCCAGGCCGGTGCGGTGGCGCACGGCATCGCCCGCGCGTTGCAGAAGATGAATCCGGAATTGCGCGCGGCGTTAAAGAAAGCCGGCCACATCACCCGTGATCCGCGAGAGAAAGAGCGCAAGAAGCCCGGTCAACCCGGCGCTCGCAAGCGCTTCCAGTTCTCGAAGCGCTGAGCCGAGCTCCCCGCAAACTTTCCAACCGCCGCGACCCAAGGTCCGGCGGTTTTTTTGTGCGCCCACGGAACGCGCGGCCGCTTCCGCAGGTTGGCAAGGGGCCTGCTAAACGGGCAGCGGCGCTGTTCGGCGCCACTCGGTAAAGCTGACACCAACCTATGAATAAGAAAATAATCCTTACGCTCACCCTGCTCACGACCGGCGCGTTGACGCTGCCCGGCCAAACCGTCTCCGCGGTCGCGGCGCCCAGCATCTCCGCAACGCTGACGCCCGCCTTCGTCTCGCAATACATGTTCCGCGGGCAACGCCTCGGCGGGTTTTCATTCGAGCCGAATATCGAGGTCGACTACGGCCATCTCGGCGTGGGCATCTGGAGCAACTTCCCGCTCAACGCGAAGGTCCACGGCGTATCGGATCCGGAGGTGGATCCCTACGTCTATTACACGATCAAGGCGAACGACACCGTGAGCATCGTGCCCGGGGCGACGCTTTACACGTTTCCCAATGCAGACACGGGCAATGGATTTTATCGCACGACGTTTGAGCCCAACATCGCCGTGCCGTTCAGCCTGCCGGGCGGCGTGACGCTGACGCCGAAGGCCTATTACGACGTCGTGCTCGACGGGCCGACCTACGAAATCACCGCTGCGTATGCCGTGGCGTTGAAAGACATCGGGAGCGAACTCGATTTTACCGCGACGTATGGCGACTACGTGTTCAAGGATGCGGCCAAGGATGCCAGTCCGGCGGTGAAACAAGTGGGCACCTACTGGCTGGTGGGCGCCGCGATGCCGTTTCAGGTCGCGAAGGACGCGAAGCTCACGATCGGTTTCGCCTACACGAAGGGTGAAAACGCCTACTTCAAGCAAGTGGGCATCCCGAAAACCGGCAATCCGCTCGCGGTCGGCCGCGGCGTGGTGACGGTGAGCTACGCTTACACGTTTTGAGGTTCGCCTGGCTTTGGTTTGTGGTTTCCTGACCGCCCGTGGCCCCGTGCGGGCACGGGCGGTCTCCGTTGCGAAACAACGCCGCGAAAATCATTCTGGATTCTGCGGCGGTGATGCTGGATGGTGCGCCACAAATGAAAGTCGGTGTCGTCGGGGCGTCGGGTTATTCCGGCGAAGTGTTGGTCAAACTCTTGCTGGGGCATCCGCAGGTCGAACTTGCGGCGGTCACTTCGCGCAGCCACGCGGGCAAGCCTCTCGGGGCGGTGATTCCGTCGCTGCGGGGCGCGGATCGCGGGTTGACGTTCGTCGATTCGGATGTCGCGGCGCTCGCGACGAGCGAGATCGAGTTGTTTTTTCTCGCGCTGCCGCACGGTGCGGCGGCGACATATGCGAAGGCCCTTGTGCCGGCCGGCAAACGCGTGATCGATCTCAGTGCGGACTTCCGGATCGCGGATCTGGCGAACTACCAAAAATATTACGGCGCGCATCAGGCTCCGGAATTGCTGCCGCACGCGCGTTTTGTGCTGCCGGAACTCACGCCCGACGCGTGGAAAACCGAGGCTAAACTGGTCGCATCGCCCGGCTGTTATCCGACCAGCATGCTCGTGCCGCTCGCGCCCTTGCTCAAAGCGGGCGTCATCTCGCGGGAGCACATCGTGGTGAATTCGTATAGCGGCGTCAGCGGGGCGGGGAAGAAAGTGGAGGAAGCGTATCTTTACGTGGAGCGCGCGGAAAGCACCAAGGCCTACGGCCTCGTGAAACACCGGCATCTCGCGGAGGTGGAGGAGCAACTCGCGCTGCATACCGGGGCGCCGGTCATCCTGCAGTTCAATCCGCACCTCGCACCAATGCGGCGCGGTATCGCTACGACGATCACAGTGCCAGCCGCGGCCGGGGCGACGATCGAGGCCCTCTACGCCGCGTGGCGCGCGCAGTATGCCGGGCGGCCGTTTGTGCAATTGCTCCCGACCGGCGAGACGCCGGACACGGCTTACGTGACGGGCACGAACCGCATCGACATGTCGGCCGTGTTCGACCCGCGCACGAAAAATTTCGTCATCACGAGCGCCGAGGACAACTTGGTGAAGGGGGCCAGCGGTCAAGCCGTGCAGATCATGAATCTGTGGTGCGGCTTCGACGAAACAGCCGGCCTGATCTGAGCGGTCATGCGTGCGGGAGCGAACGCCGAAGGGCTGCGATGAGGGGGCTGCGAGTGCGCATGATGGGTTCGCTGAGTCAGCGACAAGCGAGCGACACGCGCCGCATCGAAAGCGCGGGCGCCGTGGGAGTGCGTTGAGGAAACGCTGAGCCATGCACGCACCGGTCGAGGCGAAAGTCGAGATGCGCGCGGGTCGGCCGACGTTGGTGATCGATGGACTGCCGACGGCACCCTTGCTCTATGCGCTTACGGATTCGCCCGGCGCGCGTTGGTCGTGGGAGGAGGTGCCGGCGCGGAACATCGCGCTCTTTGCACAGCAGGGCGTGCGGCTTTTCCTCGGGATGATTTTCCTCGAGGAGATGATCGGAGTGGACGGGCGGCTGGATATCGCGCTGGCGCGGCGGCAGGTGGCGGGATTTTTGGCGGCGGCGGGTCCGGACGCGAAGGTGATGTTGCGGGTGCATTTTCACGTGCCGCTGGCGTGGGGCGCGGAAAATCCCGACGAGTGCGTCGGCTATGCGGACGGGCCGGCGGTGCCGGAGGAGCGCTGGGGTTTGGTGCGCGTCACCGGGCACGATAACGATCAACCGGTGCGGGCGAGTTTCTATTCGGAGAAATGGCGCGAATGGGCGCGCCGTTATCTGACGGATTTTTGCGGCCAGCTCGCCGCGACGCCGGAAGGTGATGCGGTCTTCGGTCTGCAAGTGGCTTACGGCGTTTATGGCGAGTGGCACCAGTTTGGATTCTTCTGCCACGATCCGGATACGGGTGGAGCGGCGACGAGGGCGTTTCGGCGGTGGTTGCGGAATCGATATGGGAGCGCATTGGAATTGTCGGCGGCTTGGGGTCGGGCGGGGCTGACGTGGGAGGCGGTGACAGCGCCGGATTCCGCGGCCCGCGAGCGGGCGGACCTCGCGTTGTTGCGCGATCCGGCGAAGCAGCAGGCCGTGATCGACTACTACACGTTTCTACACGAAGGGCTCGCGGACGCGGTGATCGCGCTCGCCCAAACGGTGCGCGAGGCGTGGCCGCGGCCGATCATGACCGCGACGTTCTTCGGCTATTTCTACTGCCTGTTTGGCCGGCAGGCGGCGGGCGGGCATCTGGCGGTGGCACGCGTGCTGGCGTCGCCGCACGTGGACGCGTTGTGCGCGTCGCCGGTTTATACGCCGGGTGCGATGCCGCCGGGTGGCACGGGGCATTCGAAGAGCGTGGTGGATGCGGTGCGGCGGGCGGGAAAATTGTGGCTCGACGAGCACGACCGGGCGACGTCGGTCACGCGTTGTCCGTGGGATCCGAATTTCGCGGGCACGATCGAGGACGACGTGGCGGTGTTGCGTCGCAACCTGCTGCAGGCGCCGACGCGGGGCGGGGGCGCGTGGTGTTTCGACTTCGGGATCGTGGCGGGGACGCCGGCGTTTGCGCGATTGGGTTTGGTCGGCTGGTGGGACCATCCGCGGCTGCAAGCGGAGATCGGGCGGATTCGCGCGGTGATGGCGAGTCGACACGGGCGGCCGTATCGGCGGTGCGCGGACGTGCTGGTGTTGCACGATCCGTGGGCGTTCGCACACATCGCGAGCCGGCGGCACGATCCCGCGAAGATGGTGTTTGGCGTCATGCCGGTATCGGAGGTGGATCCGGTTTCGCCGTTGCTGACCGACGGGCTGGTGGAAGCGTTGTATCGATCCGGTTTGATTCACGACGACGCGTTGTTGTCGGAGCTCCCGACGCTGGATCTGCAGCCGTATAAATTGGTGATCCTGGCGACGACGCCGCTGCTCGCCGCGGCGCAACGGACGTTCCTGCGCGAACACGTGGCGGTGGACGGGCGGCATCTGGTGTTACTGGGCTACGCGGGGTGGAGCGATGGCCGGCGCGTGGGAGCGGAGGTGGCCGGCGCGTGGAGCGGCTTCACGACGCGCGCGTCAGAACAACCGCGGCCTGAGCAACGACTGGAGGTCGACGGCGCCACGGAAACGTTGAGCCTCAAGGAGGCCTTTGTCTTGCCGGAGTTTGGGCCCGCGGAGCGTGACGACGTGCTCGGACGGTGGGCGAACGGCGCGACGAGTGCATTGCGGCGGCGAACGGAGAACGCGACGTGGTGGACCTTCGCCTTGCCGCCCAATAGTCCGGGAACTTGGCGCGCGATCGGACGACGGGCGGAGTGTGCAGTCGTCAACGAGCACGACGACACGACGCTCCTCGGTGACGGGTTGCTGGTGGTGCATTCGCTCGCGGGCGGGGAGCGGACGTTGCGCGTGCCAGGTGGACCGACGATTCGCACGACGCTGCCGCCGCGGAGCACCGTGGTGTTCGACGCGGAATCGGGCGAAATTTTGCTGGGATGAGCGTCAGTGCCGCCGGTCAGCTGCGGTAATCGGCGTTTTCGCTGACGTATTCGTGCGTGAGATCGCCGCCGAAGACAGTGGCTTCTGCGGAGCCGGAGCCGAGATCGATCACGATCTCGACGCAACGTTCGTGCGGAGGGAAATCCACCGCCGGGGCGAACACGCCATTTTGCGGCGGAGCGCTGGTGTAGAGTTCAGCGTGCTGCAGATGCGCCGCGAGCGCGGCTTCTTTGGTGCGGTCGAGCTGGAAGACACCGCCGGCAAAAATCTCGATGCCTCCCAGCCACATGCGCAGGCGCTGAAGGTCGGTGTCGGGGGCGTGGGCGCCGACGTATTTGCCGATCGCCTGCACGAGGCGCCCGACGTTGGCATCGTTGCCGGCGACGGCACATTTGAAGAGGGGGGCGTTGATCACGGCTTTGCCGAGTGCGAAGGCGAGTGAAGACGTGACGGCGTTTTTGACGTGGACGCGGATGACGTGGCGCACGCCTTCGCCGTTGCGCACGACGTCCTCGGCGAGATCGCAGCAGACGGTGCGGAGGGCACGTTCAAAGGCGGCGAGGTCTGCACAGGGGATGCGGCCAGAGGAGACGAGGGCCACGGTGTCGGAGGTGCTGGTGTCGCTGTCGATGCTGATGGCGTTGAAGCTCGGTTGGACGACGCGGGTGAGCATGGCGCGCAATTCGGCGCGCGGCACCGCGACGTCGGTGAGGATGTAGACGAGCATGGTGGCGAGATTCGGCTCGATCATGCCGGCGCCTTTCGCGATGCCCACGATGCGACCGCCGCTCACTTCGGCGCAGCGAATTTTCGGATAAAGGTCCGTGGTGACGATGCCTTCGGCGGCGGGCAGAATGGAGGTGGCGGTCAAGGCGGCGTGGGTGGCGGGAAGGGCCGCGAGGATTGCGTCGACGGGCAACGTCCAACCGATGACGCCGGTGGAGCTGGGGAGAACCTCGGTGGATTTCCGGCCGAGGAGCTGCGCGGTGGCGGCGCAGATGCGCTCCGCGGCGTCGACGCCGCCGGGCGCGCAGACGTTGGAGATTTTGTTGTTTACGATGATCGCGCCGAGCTCGGGTGAGGAGAGGCGCGCGCGGCCGACGACGATGGGTGCGCCAGGGAAGGCGTTGCGCGTGAACACGGCGGCGAAATCCGTCGTGGGCTCGTCGAGGGCGATGAGCGTGAGCGTCATCCGGGCGGGTTTGGGCGCCTCGCGCGGGACGAACTCGAAGCGGCTCGTGCCGACGCGAAAACCGAGGGGCAGGGCGGCTTGGGCCGCGAGCCAGGCGCGATGGTCCGCGCGGGAAGAGAATTCCAATTGTGTGCTAGCCACGCGGGAGAAGTGGCGGGGCGGAGGCGGCGAGTGAAGCTGAATCCGCAGCGGGTGCGGGCCGGCGGCGCGCGCGCGGACAGCGAGGCGCGAGCGGCGGGGCGCGACGAATTGCACCCGAGGCCGATATTTTTATGGAAAAGCGCGGCGAGTGTGCGTTATTCCGTCTGCTGTTTCGTCTATTAAATGTGAACGCTTCCTCTGTGCCCCCTTCCGCTGCGCGGCGAATTTCCGCGAGCCACTGAACGCTGATGAACGTCGCTGAAGTCACCGCCAAGGCGGAGGTCCTGCTCGAGGCCCTGCCTTACATCCAGGATTTTCGTGGTTCCACTTTCGTCGTGAAATACGGCGGGAGTTTCATGGACGATCCCGACCCGACGATGCGCACGCGCGTGGCGGCGGACATCGCGTTTTTCGCCGCCTGCGGCATCAACGTCGTCGTGGTGCACGGCGGGGGCAAGGCGATCACGCGCGCGATGGAGGCATCGGGATTGAAGGCGAATTTCGTGAACGGCCTGCGCGTGACCGACGAGGCAACGGTGGCCGTCGTGAAAAAGACCCTCGACGAAATCGTCAACCGCGACGTGTGCGAAGCGATGAGCTCCGCGAACGCGAAGCCGAAGGGCTTGCCTGGCGACACGGTGCTGGTGTGCGAGAAGCTGGTCCTCGATGACGAGGGCAACGCGATCGATCTCGGATACGTGGGCGACGTGACGGAGGTGAAGGTGAAGCTGATCAAAAAGGAAATTGCGGACGGCTTTGTCCCCGTGATTTCGCCGGTCGCGGAGGGCTATGATGGGAAACCTTACAACGTGAATGCCGACCTCGTGGCCGGGCGGGTGGCGAGCGCGCTGCGGGCGCGGCGGCTCGTTTACATGAGCGATGTGCCAGGCTTGCTGGCGAACCCGGCCGACGCGGCGTCGCTGATTTCCACGTTGAAGATCAGCCAGGTGGAAGAGCTGAAAAAGAAGGGCGTGATCGACAAGGGTATGCGCCCGAAAGTGGCGAGCGCCGTCCGCGCACTGGAGGAAGGCGTGCAACGCGTGCACTTCATCGACGGACGTTTGTCGCATTCGCTGCTGCTGGAAATTTTCACCGACAAGGGCATCGGCACGGAAATCGTGCAGGGTTGAACCTTGCCGCCGGCCGCAGGGTCGGAGGCTGTTTTTCAGATGAACGACCAGACCATCGTCCGCACCAGCACCGCCGCGCTTTACGACGCGCACGTGTTAAAGAACTACGCCCGCGCTGCCGTGACGCTCGTCCGCGGACGAGGGGCGCAAGTGTGGGATGACCAGGGTAAGAGCTACCTCGATTTCACATCTGGAATCGCGGTGAGTGCGCTCGGGCATTGTCACCCGCACTGGGTCGCAGCGGTGCAGCGGCAGGCCGGCGAGCTCATTCACACGAGCAACCTGTTTCGCAATCCGAACCAAGCGGAACTCGCGCGGCGGCTGATTGGCTACGCGGGGCCGGGTCGGGTGTTTTTCTGCAACAGCGGCACGGAGGCGAACGAAGCGCTGATCAAGCTCGCGCGGTTGCACGGCATGCAAAAGGCCGGCGGCGTGGAGGGGCAGTGTTACAAAGTGATTTGCGCGAAGAGCGCGTTTCACGGCCGCACGTTCGGCGGGATGAGCGCCACTCCGCAGGAGAAGATTCAGAAAGGCTTTCGGCCGCTGGTGCCGGGCTTTGTGTTTGGCGAACTCAACAACCTCCAGAGTTTCGCCGAGTTGATCGATGCCGACACGGCGGCGATCTTCGTCGAGACAATCCAGGGCGAGGGCGGCGTGCATGCGTGCACGAGCGAATTTCTCATCGGGCTGCGGCGGCTGTGCGACCAGCACAACCTGTTGTTGATGCTCGACGAGGTGCAATGCGGGATCGGACGCACCGGCACGTTTTACGCGTTTGAGCAGGCGGGAATTCATCCCGACGCAATCGGCATGGCGAAGGGCTTGGGCGGCGGTTTTCCGATCGGAGCAATGTGGGTGCGCGAAAACGCGGCGGATCTTTTTCACCCGGGCATGCACGGCACGACGTTTGGCGGCACGCCGCTGGCATGCGCGGCGGCGCTCGCGGTGCTCGACGTGATCGAGAAGGAAAAGCTGCTGGCGCACGTGACTCGCGAGAGCGGCCCGTGGCATGCGGCGTTGCGGAAAATGGCGGCGGACTTTCCCGCGCACCTCAGCGGCGTGCGCGCGAGCGGATTTCTAGTGGGCGTGCAACTGACGTCGGACCCGGGCCCGTATGTGGCGGCACTGCGCGAGCACGGGTTGTTGGTGCCGTCGGCAGGGGGCAATGTCATGCGGCTGCTGCCGCCGTTGAACGCGACTGCGGCGGAGCTGGCGCGGTGCGTGGAGATTTTCCGCGGCGTGCTGGCCAGCGGTGCGATCGCTGTGCCGGTGGCGAAGGCGTGAGCCGCGGCGGCGGGCGTTAACCTTGGGCGGCGGGCGCCGATCGGTGGCGGCGCACCTGCCACAGGATCCCGATCACCATGCACGCCAGAATCGTGAGGGAGGAAACGATGCGGCCGAGGCCGAGGCCGCCTTCGTCGTGGGACTTCGTGAGCGTGTCGCCGAGGGTGGCGCCGAGCGGGCGCGTGAGAATGTAAGCGGCCCAAAAGAGCACCGCGGCAGGGATTTTTTTCAGGGTGAAATGGGCGATCGCGACGAGCGCGATCAGTCCGCCGAAGACCAGCGCACCGCGCTCGAAGCCGAGTCCCGTATCGCTCGCGACGAAATCACCCAAGGCGGTGCCCAGCGTGTTGGAGGCGAGGATGGTCACCCAATAAAATATCTCCTCTTTGCGCGTGGTGATGCGTTCAAATTCGATTCGGCCGACGCTGCGATGCCAGATGAACAGCAACACGAGGACGACCGTCAGCAGCAGCAGCGAGGACTTCACGTAACCGAGCCCGAGCGTGCGATCCATGTAATCCGACATCGTCGTGCCCACCGTGGTCGTGGCCACGACGACCGCCCAGTAGAACGCGGGGTGGTAACGACGCGCCGAAACCTGTGCGGTGAGCGTGACGGCGAAAAAAGCGAGAAAGATGAGGCTGCTCACGGCGTAACCGAGTTGCAGGGTCATTGAGAACGCATCGCCGCCGGTTTCGCCGACCGTGGTCGCGAGGATTTTGATGAGCCAGAATCCCAGGGTGATCTGCGGCACCTTGCTCACGAGGTTCGCAAGCGGCGATGGGCGGGGAAGAGTGGTCATCGGAGGAGGAGAAGGACTGACTGCGCGGGCGGGAGGTGAGTTCAGACTGGGAGAGTTCGAAGGCGGGAGCGAGGCGGAAGCGGACTTGAGGGGCGGCTCCGGGTGGGTGGCGGACACCGGTCGTTGAAACAGAG
This sequence comes from Horticoccus luteus, assembly GCF_019464535.1. Classification (GTDB taxonomy): domain Bacteria; phylum Verrucomicrobiota; class Verrucomicrobiia; order Opitutales; family Opitutaceae; genus Horticoccus; species Horticoccus luteus. Next base: position 401,353 of record NZ_CP080507.1, read on the forward strand.
GCGCATGGGATGGAGCGGCGGACGGGGGACGAGGTGCGGGTCGGCGCGGCGGTGAAAAGGGGCTCCAACACGACCCGCCGGAATTCGGCTCGCATCGCGTCCGAGCTCGGGCTCAGTTAATGGCGATCTCCATGCAAGTCACGTTTGTCCGCCGCCGGTCCCATCATCGTCGCCGTCGTCGCATCATCGCCGCGGCCATTGGCGTGGTCGTAATCGCCGCGGTGATTTTGTTGCGTGAACCGGTGACGCGGGTGCTGGCGCGGTGGCGGGCGCATCGGGCGCTGACCCAAGCGCAGGGTTTTATTGCGCAGAAGGATTTGGGCAATGCGTTCCTCGCGTTGCAGGTGGCCGCGCAGGCGAACCCGGGGGACCGGGCGGCGCTGCGGATGGCGGCCGATGTATTGGAGAGCGCGGGTTCGAATCAGGCGGTGCGGGTGCGGCAGCAGGTGGCCAACGGCCACTCGGCACCGTTGAAGGACCGGCTGGCGTTGGTGGCGACGGCGTTGCGGTTCAACGATCTGATCGTCGCGGAAAGCGGGCTGGCTAATTTTTCTCCTGCCGAGCGGGGGATGCCGGACTTTCTCAAGCTCGCAACGGCCGTAAATTTTTCGCTCAAGCGCAGCGATGTCGCGGAGGGGTATCTTGATCAGTTGCTGGCGTTGGAGCCGGACAATGAGCAGATGAAATTCAATCGGGCGGTGCTGCGCATGCGGCACGCGAACCGCTCGATCGCGGATGAGGCCAAAGAACAGTTGACCCGGATAGCGGCCAAGGCCGGCCCTTACCAAGCGGGCGCCTTGCGCGAGTTGGCGCGCGATGCGGCGGCGCGACGTCAGCCGGAGGAGGCGCTGGAGTGGGGCAGCCGACTGGTCGCTCTCCCTACGGCCACCTTCGATGATCAACTTTTCCGGATCAATCTGCTGCGGCTGGCGGCGAAAGATAACGCCACGCTCGTGGCGGCCGAACAGGCGCTCGGGGCGCGCGCGGCGCGTTCCGCGGAGGAAGCGGCGCAGTTTGCCAATTGGTTGAACGTGCAAGGGCGAGCGGACGAGGCGCGCCGGTGGTTGCGGGGATTACCGAGCGCGATCCGGCAGGATGCACGGGTCAAATCGGCCGAAGCGGATGTGCTGGTGGTTTTGAAAGACTGGACGGCGCTGGGTGAATTGTTGCAGCAAGGCGCGTGGGGCGAGGTTTCGCCGGAGATTATCCGGCTCGCGCTGTCGGCTCGCACGTTGGCGGACCGCCAGCGCAACGAGCTGCGGCAGGGAGTCTGGCAGGAGGCGCTCACGCTCGCCAAGGCGGATCCGGTCGCACTGCGCGTGCTACTCCGGCTGACGATCTATTGGCATTGGGCGCAGGAGGAGGAGGACACGTTGTATGTGTTCGCGCGGGGGTTCCCCAATGAATCGTGGACCCTCGCGAGCCTCGTGTCGTCGGCGTATGCGCGCAAAGACACGGAGGCGTTGAAGAAGGCTTATTCGTTGTGGCACGTGAACCAGCCGAACAACCAAAAGGTCACCGGCGACTGGGCGATGTTGATGTTGCTCACCGAGCCGGGCACGGCGGAGACGAAAGCGAGTGACGCGGCGAAAGAACTGGCGGCGGCGGAACCGAATAATCCCTTTTTCGTGACCGCGCAGGCATATGCGCTTTATCAACGAAACCAGCTGAAGGCAGCGTTGGATTTGATGGAGCGACTATCGCCGAGTGATCTCAACGTGCCGGGCCGGGCGTTGTATTTCGGGTTGATGCTCGCGGCGGATGGGCAGCTCGCGCGGGCCGATGGTTATCTGAAATTGGCCGCGAAGGCGGATTTGCTGCCGGAAGAACGCGATTTACTGGTGACGGCCCAAGCGCTGGTGTCGGGAGCGCCGAAACCAATGAAGCCAGCGGCGACGCGAAAATCCTAGCACCGGCGAATGACGACCGAGCGGAGGGCGACTGGGTCAGCCACACGCGGGATGACGGCAACGCCGGGCCTTCGGTGGCCCACCGCTAGCATCGTGCTGCTTGGCGCGCTGGTCTTGCTGTGGGTGGGCGGCGTGTGGCGATTGCAAATGGTTTGGTCGCACGTGCCGGATTACGCGTTCGGGTGGGCGGTGCCGGTGCTGGCGGCGTTTTTGCTGTGGGAACGGTGGCCGGACCGGCCGGACGCCAGCGAAACACGGACGAGCGGATGGTGGTGGGCGGCGCTGGCGGGGACGCTCTTGGTGTTGGGATTTACGCGGCTGTTGCTCGAACCATTTCCCGCATGGCCGATGATGCTGTGGCTGTTCACCGGGGCGCTGGTGGCAGTGACGTTGTTGTTGCTGGCGTGTCAGCGAGGCGGGCGAACGGCGCGGCACTTCGCGTTTCCGGCGGCGTTTATTGCGACGGCGCTCCCGTGGCCGGCCGTACTCAATACGCACCTGATCGCGCCGTTGCGGGAGACGCTCGCAGGGGCGGTGGCGCAAGCGGTGAACTTGCTCGGCTATCCCGCGATCGCGCATGGCACGGTGATCGAAGTGGGGCACGGTTTCATCGGTGTGGAGGAAGCATGCAGCGGAATCCGCTCGTTGCAGGCGGCGATCATGGTGGCGCTGTTTTTAGGAGAATTGAACCGCTTCGCGTGGCGGCGGCGGCTGGCGATCCTGGGGATAGGCGTGGGACTGGCGCTCGGGAGCAATGGCGCCCGCACGCTGTTTCTGGCGTGGGAAAGCGCGGTGCATGGTCCGACCGCGGTAGCGGAGTGGCACGACCCGGCGGGTTATGCGTTGCTGGTGGTTTGCCTGGGCGGACTGGTGGCGGTCGGCTGGTGGTGGCGCAAATATGCGGGCAAGGTCGCGGTGCGGACCCGCCGTGTCCAGGCACCGGCAGCATGGCGGGGGCGCCGCTCGACACAAATGGCGTGGGTGGCCATCGCGGCATGCAGCGTCATCGAGGGTGGCACGCAGGCGTGGTATGCGCGCGGCGACCTTGCGGCTGATGCAGTGATGCAGTTGACAGCGAATCTTCCGGCGGACGCGGAGGGGTTTCAGGAAGATCCGTTCGACGCAACGATGCAGGCGTTACTGTTGTGCGACGCGCATGAAGTCGGGCACTGGAATACCCGCGACGGACACGCCCGGGCTGGTTACGTGCTGGAGTGGTGGAGCGGTCAGAGCGCGCGTTTCGCCACGGCGCTGCACAATCCGACGGTATGCCTGCCGATGAGCGGCAAGGCGCTCGAACGCGCGCGAGGCATCGTGCCGCTGACCGTCGGGGGAGTCGCACTGCCGTTCCAAGCGTATGTTTTCAGCAGCGAGCGCGGGCCAATGCGCGTTTATTATCTGCAATGGGACGTGCGCGCGGGAGAATCGTTTGCGACGCGCACGGGGAGCGATGGGCCGACGAGCTGGTTGGCGCAGCAATGGCAGGACGTGCGGCGGGCGCGGCGCAACTTTCAAGCAATGGTGATCGGTCTCGCCGTGTGGGGCGCGCGCGACGATCGGGCGGCGGACCGCGCGTTGGAGCGCGAGTTGCCGGCGATCATTACGGTGCGCGCGGTGCCGGCGAATTAAAAATCGCCCGGCGTCGGTCGTGGTTATTCCGCCGCGAGCAGCGCGGAGTTTGCCGCGAGGCGGGCGCGCTGACGGTGGCGAAGGACGAGGAGCAGGCCGCAGACGCCGGCGCCAATCATCGCGTAAGTCGACGGCTCCGGCACGGGAGCAAAACTGGCGTAATTGAGGATCAGGTTGGTGCCGTCGTTGATGAGGCTCCACGTGCCACTGTAGTTGGCGATGTTGCCAATGCCGGAGAGATCGAGATTGAAGCCGCCGAGGTTGAAGCTCGTGCCGCCAATGGCGTAGGTGCCATCGACAAAGCCGACAATACCACCGACGGCGCTCGCGATGGTCCAGTTGTAGTTGCCGGAGTCGGTGAAACCATCGATCAGGCCCCCGGTGCCGATAGAGTTGATGGTAAGATTAAAGCCGTCCGAAGGCAGTTGCAGGCTGCCGGAGATGTTCAAGGTGTCGTTATCCGTGCCGGCGACGCCACCGGTGCTGAGCAACTGGATCGCGTAGTTCGCGCCGGAACTGACCCAGACGTCGCTGCCGAAATTGAGCGTGCCGATATCCGCGCCGCCGGTCGTGCCGGGAGTGATGGTGGAGCCGGAGTTGAAGAACGCGCCGCCGTCGGTGGTGAGTGTGCCGTTGCCGCTCAAGCTGCCGCCGCTAAAGGTGGCGGTGGCGCCGCCGAGGGTGGCGCCCGCGGCGATGTCGGTATTGCCGCTCGACTGAGCGTAGGTGGCACCGTTAGTGGCTTGGAGCACGCCGGAGGTCACGGCGACGTTGCCGGTGTTGACGAAGGCGACTTCGTCGAGGGTGTTGGTGCCGGCGGAGGTCTTGTTGAACTGGCCGTCGTTGGTGAACGTGCCCGGGCCGGTGATGCCGCTGCCGTCGTGGGCCATGTTGAACGTGCCCGTGGAGGTATTCGTAAAACCGCTCGTCGAGTTCGTGATGACGTTCTTGTTGGCGTCGAGCGTGGTCGTGGCGTTGGCGTAAGTATTGGAGTTGCTGGCGTTGGACGCGTCGTAATGGCCTTTGATCGCGAGGTTGTTGTTAAAATTGACCGTGGTGTCGGTGCTCGTGTTGGTCGCACTGCCGTCCCACGTCGCGGCGCCGTTGACGTTCACGGTGCCGCCGGAGCTGTTGAAGCCACCGACTTCGCCGAGAAACGTGACGGTATTGTCGATAGAGTTCGTGCCGTTGAAGGCGACATGTGAGTTGGCTTGGAAGGAGGTCACTCCACCGCCGGAGATGCCAGTGGTGCCTTCGAAGGTGGCGTTGCCGCTGTTGAATTTGATCTCCCCGGCATTTGAAATCGTGGAGCCGGCCTGAGCAACGAACTCGGCATCGTTTGTCCAGTTGGCGCCACTTTGCACGGTGATCGCGCCCCCGGATTTGTTGGTGACGGTGGCGAGAAGGGTGTTGAGCTGATTGCCTGTCTGGGTGTTCGTTACCGTGATGGCGCCGGAGTTGCTGACGTTGGAGTTGAGCTGGAGGATGCCATCGTCGACGCGGATGGTGCCGCCGCTTTGGTTTGTGACGCCCACCTTAATATCGGATGTGCCGCCGCCAATTTTGGTGAGGAGCGCGCCGCTCTTGTTAAACAAAGAACCGGTGTTCAGCTCGCTCGTGCCGGAAACATAATAGATGGCGCCATTGTTATTGTTCGTCGTGGCGCCGGAGAGCGTCACCGTGCCGGTTTGCGTCGTGGTGCCGTTGTTGTAAAACGTGCGCGCGAGGGTGGCGCCATTGTTGAGGTTGGCGGTAGCTCCAGCGGCGACGGTGACGGAGCCGTTTGCGGTGAAGCTGCTGAACGCGTTCATCGTCAGATTGCCGCCGGCCTGAATGTTGACGGTGTTGACCTGCAGCGATGCGGCATTGCTGAGGCTGGTGCCGGTGAGCGTGAGCGTGCCGCCAAGATTGAGAGTGCGATTGGTGGCGACGTCGGTCAGCGAGGCACCGCTGCTGATGGCAAGCAAAGAGAGATCGTGGACGGTGGTGGTTGAGCCGACGTTGAAAGCGATGTTGAAGTCCTGAATGACCACGTTGGAGGTGTTGGTCGGGACGCCATTATCCCACGTGCCCGAACTCGTCCAGTTACCGCTGGTTGTCGCCGAGACGGCGGGGGTGGCGCGGAGGACGGCAACGCTCATCAAGGTGAGAGTGGACGCGACAATATAGGGTAAAGAGCGCATATTCATGGAGTGGGCGACGGGGCGATGGGTTAGGGTGATAACCCTACATCTGCAAGATTTTTTTCGGAAATCGCCGGAACATAAGTGTGCGCACATGCGCAGCGCCTCCTTGCAAGGGCTTATAAAGCAGGAGTCGACGAGGTGGAGGGAGGCGTGCCTGCTTGGGACAGGCGGGAAGAAGAGGGGAGAGGCGGTGCATTTTTCCCTCGTCCGACTGGCGGGCACGCTTTACGACTCCCCGTTTTTCCAACGATGAAGCACTTTCTGAAGGAGACCGACTTCAGCCGCGCCCAGGCGGCCGAGGTCCTGACGCTGGCCCGCGAGTTTAAGCAGAACCGCGGTCAGCGTCTGTCTTCGGTGCTGGCGGGACAGACGTGGGCAATGATCTTTTCGAAGTCGTCCACCCGCACGCGGGTTTCGTTCGACGTCGGCATCCACGAACTCGGCGGCCATCCGCTTTTTCTCAACAAGAGCGACATCCAGCTCGGGCGCGGCGAGACGATCGAGGACACGGCGCGGGTGCTGTCGCGTTTCATCCACGGCCTGGTCGTGCGCACCTACGACCACGCGGATCTGGAGCGGCTGGCGGCGAGCGGCACGATTCCGGTGATCAATGCCCTGACGGATTTCCTACATCCCTGCCAGATTTACACGGATGCGTTTACGGCGGCGGAACGTTGGGCGGGGCCGGGCGGGGATTTGCTGGAGTCGCTGCGGGGGCGGAAAATCGCCTATCTGGGCGACACGGCGTTTAACATGGCCAATTCGTGGATCCTGGGGGCGAGTCTGTTCGACATGAAGTTGTCGCTCGGCGGGCCGGCGGACTATGCGCCGGGAGAAGCGATTCGCGGGCTGCTGCGCGCGGAAGGGCGGCCCATCGACTTCCATTTTACCACGGATGCCTACGAAGCCGTGGCGGACGCCGACATTGTTTACACGGATGTCTGGGCGAGCATGGGCCAGGAGGACGAGAGCAACGCGCGGGCGAAGCTGATGGAGCGGTATGCGGTGACCGAAAAGCTTTTTGCGGCGGCGAAGCCGGACGCGTTGTTCATGCACTGCCTGCCCGCGCACGCCGGCGAGGAAGTGGCGCAGGCGGTGCTCGATCACCCGCGCTGTGTGATTTTCGACGAAGCCGAAAACCGGCTCCACACCCAGAAAGCCATCATGGCCGTGCTCGCGAAAGCGGCGCGTTAAACCCACGTTTCCCTCATCATGAAAATCGTCCTCGCTTACTCGGGCGGACTCGACACGTCCGTCATCGTCAAGTGGCTGCGCGAAACCTATGACGCCGAAATCGTCACGTTCGCCGCCGATATCGGGCAGGAGGAGGAGTTGAAAGGCCTCTCGGCCAAGGCGAAGAAGACGGGCGCCTCGAAGCACTACACGCTCAACCTCGTCGAGGAATTTGCGCGCGACTTCATCTACCCGATGATCCGCGCCAACGCGATTTACGAGGGGCAGTATTACCTCGGCACGTCGATTGCGCGTCCGCTCATCGCGAAGGCGCAGATCGACATCGCGAAAAAGGAAAAGGCCGACACGGTCGCCCACGGGGCCACCGGCAAGGGCAACGACCAATGCCGCTTCGAGCTGACCTACATGGCGCTCGCGCCGAATCTTCAGATCATCGCGCCGTGGAAGATTGAGAAATACCGCGACCAGTTTCCCGGCCGCGCGGAGATGATCGCGTATTGCGAGGCGCACAAGATCCCCGTCGAGGCCTCGCTCAAGAAGCCGTATTCGATGGACCGCAATCTCCTGCACATCTCTTACGAGGCGGGAATTCTCGAGGATCCGTGGTTCGATCCGACGACGCCGGAGCATCGGGGGATGTTCAAACTTTCCGTTTCGCCCGAGGACGCGCCGGACAAGGCCGAATACGTGGAGCTGGATTTTGTGAAGGGCGACTGCGTGGCGGTGAACGGCAAGAAGCTGACACCGGCCGGCGTGTTGAAAACGTTGAACAAGCTGGGCGGCAAACACGGCGTCGGCCGCGTTGATCTCGTCGAGAACCGGTTCGTCGGCATGAAGTCGCGCGGCGTTTATGAGACTCCGGGCGGCACGATCCTCATGCACGGACACCGGCAGGTGGAGTCGTTGACGATGGACCGCGAGGTCATGCATCTGCGCGATTCGCTCATCCCGAAATACGCCGAGCTCGTCTACTACGGCTTCTGGTTCGCCCCCGAGCGCGAGGCGTTGCAGGCGTTGATCGACGAGTCGCAGAAATTCGTCACCGGCACGGTGCGCCTGAAGCTTTACAAGGGCAACGTCATCACGTGCGGACGGAAGTCGAAATACTCGCTCTACGACATGAACATCGCGTCGATGGAGGGGGTGAAGAGCTGGTATAACCAGACCGACGCGACGGGCTTCATTCGTCTCAACGGCTTGCGGCTGCGGGCGCGCAACATCGCGCAAGGCGGCCCGAAAGTCTGAGTCGAGTTCCGCTCACGGAGTTTGTCCGCTCCATCGCGGCGCACGCTCTTGGAGGCAAGTTTACCGCGCAACGCTCATGAGGGCGTTGCGCTTTTTTGTGCGCGCGGGAAGGAAGCTGCCGAGAGCTAATCCGTGGCGCAGCCGCGGTGGCGAAGCGCTATTGAATTTTCGCGGCCGCGGAGGAGGCAAAGGCCGGATCGTGCAGGTGGCACGCGGCAGAACGGCCCGGGGCCGTGACGCGCAAATCCGGTCGCACGGCAGGGCACGGCTCGAAGCAATGGGGGCAACGCGGATGAAACGCGCAACCGGACGGCAGCCGGCTCGGGTCGGCGACTTCGCCCGGGGCCTCGAAGTGCATTTTTACATCGGGATCGGGCCAAGGCACCGCGCTCAGCAACGCGCGCGTATACGGGTGTTGCGGGTCGCGAAACAGCGCGTCGGTCGGGGCGAGTTCCACGATGCGGCCGGCATACATCACAGCGACGCGGTCGCAGAAATGGCGTACGACATCGAGGTTGTGCGCGACGAAAAGGTAGGTGAGTTGAAACTCGCCCTGCAGGTCCTTGAGCAGGTTGAGCACCTGCGCCTGCACAGAGACGTCGAGCGCCGACACCGCTTCGTCGGCGACGACGAGGGAGGGTCGCATCACGAGGGCGCGCGCGATGCCGATGCGCTGGCGCTGGCCGCCGGAAAAAGCGTGCGGGTAACGCATGCGGTGCTCGGGTTTGAGGCCGACTTTGCGCAGGATGTCAGCGACGCGTTCCTCGCGTTCGCGGCGCGTGCCGAGGCCGTGGATCACGAGCGGTTCGGACACGATCTGGCCGACGGTCATGCGCGGGTTGAGCGAGGAAAACGGATCCTGAAAAACCATCTGCATGTGCGGCCGCAACGGCTTCAGGGCGTTCTCCGAGACCGCGGCGAGATCGACGGTCGTACCGTTCGCCTGCCGAAACAGCACGGAGCCGGCGGACGGAGCGAGGGCCCGCAGGATGCAACGCGCCGTGGTGGTTTTGCCCGACCCAGATTCGCCGACGAGTCCGAGCGTCTCGCCGGGTTGCAGGTCGAAGGTCACATCGTCGACGGCGCGGATCACGCTGACCGTGCGCTTGCGCATCATGCCACCGGCTTGAAGCGGGAAGTGTTTGCAGAGGCCGCGCACCGAAAGGAGCGGCGAGGACGAGACGTTGTTCACGGGGCGGAGATCTCCTCGGCGCGCACACAGGCGACGGTATGCGTTTCTCCGACCGAATGCAGCGGCGGCGGCGCACCCACATCGCAACGCCCGCTGACGGCGTGCGCACAACGCGGATGAAACGGACAGCCGCGTGGAATCGCCGTCAAGGACGGCACGGTGCCGGGAATCGAAGCCAGCCGCGCACCGCGATTGAGCGAGGGAATGGATTTGAGCATCCCTTGGGTGTAGGGATGGCGCGGATGCTTGAGCACTGCGCGCACCGGGCCGTGTTCAACGATGCGGCCGAGATACATCACCGCGACTTCGTCCGCCGTTTGCGCGACGACGCCGAGATCGTGCGTGATCAGGAGCACCGAGCAGCCGATCTCCTGCTGCAACGTTTTGATCAGCCCGAGAATCTGGGCCTGGATGGTGACGTCGAGGGCGGTCGTGGGCTCGTCGGCGATAAGTAATTCGGGGCGGCAGACGAGCGCCATCGCGATGACGACACGCTGGCGCATGCCGCCGGACATCTCGTGCGGATACTGGTCGTACCGGCGATCGGGTGCGGACACGCCGACCTTGCGCAACATTTCGATCCCGCGCGTGCGGGCTTCGGCTTTCGAGACGTCGTGATGCAGCAGGATCGCCTCGGAAATTTGATCGCCGACGGTATGGACCGGGGAAAGTGCCGTCATCGGCTCTTGGAAAATCATGCTCACGAGGCCGCCGCGCACGCGGTAGAGCAGCGGAGATTTTTCGTTCAACGCCGCGATGTCGATTTCGCCGGCGCGAGCGGAATGCAGCAGGATTTTACCGCCCACGATGCGGCCGGGCGGCTGGATGAGGCGCAGAATGGAATAGCTGGTCACGCTTTTGCCGCAGCCGGATTCACCGACGAGCGCGAGCGTGCGTCCGCGCGGGATGCTGAAGTTGACGCCGTTCACTGCGGGCAACGATCCGTCCTCCGTTTCGAAGTGCGTGCGCAGGCCAACGACTTCGAGCACGTTGGGAGAGGGAAGGGTGGTGGACATCAAGGGGGGCGATAGGGCTGTCCGGCGGGAACCGACGAAGCGCCGAGAACGTAGGTGGGGGTGGAACGCGGCTGCAAGACTTGTGCGGCGAAGAGTTGAAAGCGACTGCGTGAGGCCTCGCCGGAAGCCGGCTTCCCCGAGGGAGGAAGGCGTCTTTCTTCCGTGGAAAACGCGCGGCGCGGACGATTCCTCGCGCGCTCACGGTAACGATTTTTCGGCGACAGCGATTTTTCGCGAAAAGGGCTTTATTGTAGGCGCGCCTCTCGCCAACTTGGCGCGCGTGGTCGCCCCCAACCGCCTGAAGAAATCGTTCAAAGAGTGGAAGCTTTACGGCTTCGTGCTGCCCTCGCTTGCGATGGTGATGGTCTTCGCCTATTTCCCGGCGCTCAGCGCGGTCTATCACAGTTTCTTCGAATGGAATGGCGGGGATTTGCAGCAATTCGTAGGCGGCGCCAACTTCTTGCGCGCGTGGCGCGATCCGGTGCTCTGGCAGTCGTTTGGCACGGTGTTTGCGCTGATGATTTTCAATTTCTTCAAGATGATGCCGTCGATCCTGCTCGCGGTGCTCATCCACCGTTTGCGCAGCGATCGCTGGCAATACATCTACCGGGTGCTGCTGGTGATTCCGATGGTCGTGCCGCAACTCGTCACGCTGTTCATCTGGAAGTTCTTCTTCGATCCGAACCTCGGCGTGCTCAACCGCGTGCTGGACATCATCGGCGGCAAGACGGCGCTGGTGTGGCTCGACCACGTCTTTCATTGGAACGTGTTTTTCACGGGCGTGCCGATCGGATGGCTGGCGCAGCCGGAATTGATTTTGCCGGCGTTGTTCATCTGGGGCTTCCCGTGGATCGGCGCGGTCGGCGTGCTGATCTACCTCGCGGGCCTGCAATCGATCGGCCATGAGGTTTACGAGGCGGCGGAGCTCGAGGGCATCGGCCCGTTTGGGAAGTTTTTCTACATCGAGCTGCCGCTCATTCTGACGCAAATCCGCCTGACGCTCGCGCTGCTCATCATCGGCACGCTCCAAGGCTACGGTCTGCAATTGCTGCTGCTCGATACCAACGGTGGTCCCGGCGGTCGTGGCATGGTGCCAGGCTTGTGGATGTATAACCGCGCGTTTCTCGCCGGCGAATTCGGTTATGCCTGCGCCGTCGGCATGGTGCTCTTCGTCTTCATCCTTGTGCTAACGTCCCTGAACAACCGCTTCGTGCGCGCCGAACGATGAAATCCGCCGTCTTCAGCATTCGCGGGCGCCGCGACTGGCCCAAGCACCTGATCATCCTCGCGTTTCTGAGCATCGAGCTGTTCCCGCTCTACATGATGTTTCAGGTGAGCTTCAAGGACAACGCCACTTTCATCCGCAACCCGTGGCTGCCGACGAATCCCACGTTCTGGCATTGGGAAAACTGGGTGTTCGCGGTGAAACTCATCCTCCCGTATATCGCCAACACCATCTTTGTAGCCGTCACGGGGACGGCCGCGACGCTCGCGTTCGCGGTCTGTGCGTCTTACTTCTTCGCGCGGCGGCGGATGCCGTTGTCGGGTCTGCTTTGGTATGCGTTTCTCGTGCTCATGCTCCTGCCGAGCGTGGCGAACATCGTGCCGTTGTTCACGCTCCTGCGGGAGCTCTCGCTGCTGAATACGTTGTCGGCGCTGATCATCGTCAGCGTTGCGGGTGGGCAGGTGTTTAACATTTTTGTGCTCCGCGGATTCATCGAGGATTTGCCCAAGGATTTGTTTGAAGCGGCGGAAATCGACGGCGCGGGTCATCTGCAGCAGGTGCTGCATGTCGTGCTGCCGCAGTGCGCGCCGATTCTGGGCACGCTCGGCATCCTCGCCTTTCTCGGCATCTGGAACGACTTCCTGCTGCCGTTGATCGTGCTGCGCGACAAGCAGCTGTTCACCTTGGGGGTCGGCCTGGTCTATCTCGACGGCGAATACGTGAAACAGTGGGGCCAGATCATGGCGTCCTACTTTCTCGCCGCGGTGCCGTTGATCATCCTCTTCCTGTTTTCGATGCGCCTGTTCGTGCGCGGTTTGTCGCAAGGCGCCATCAAAGGCTGATCGGAAGCCGGCGGCCGCGCGGCATAAAGGCGTGGGTCGTCGCGGCCGGCGTGGATGCGGTTGCCGGCCGGGCGTCGCAGGCACCCGATGGCCGGCGAGCCTCTCGGCTTGACGAAGGTCCGCGGCCCAACCCCATTGATCGTCATGGTGACGCCCGCCGAAGAGAATTTCAAAACCTACAAAATCGCCGAGAAAAAGGCGCTCGAGATCGTCGCCGCGATGAAATCGGTGAACATCAAGAAAACCGACATCGAAGTGGCGCTGCTCGTCGCTGTTTTCGAACTTCACAAGGACAGTCTCTCGCCCGAAACGATCGGCGCGATTGTGCAAGGCCACCTCAAGCAGATCATCCCGTTCTACTCCGCCAAGGCGAAGCCGGCGAATTGAATGTGCGGAGGGACCACGGGCCCTCGCGCCCTGCCCGGTGGGCGACGAGAATCAAAAACGCCCGCGTCCACTCAGGGCGACGCTTCGGGGCGCCGGAGCGTCAGCCAGAACGTGCTGCCTTCGCCGGGCCTGGATTTTACGCCCACTGATCCGCCCATGCGCTCAACAGTGCGACGGACGATCGAGAGGCCGATGCCGGAGCCTTCGAGATGTTCGGTGCCGTGGGCGCGTTCGAACAACTGAAAGATCCGTTGCTGGTCCTGCGTGGGGATGCCGAGTCCTTGGTCGGTCACGAACAACGTGATCTCGCGCTCTGTCTCCTCGGCGAAAATTTTCACTTCGGCGGGCCGGCCGGCCGGCACGAACTTCACGGCGTTGGTCAGCAGATTGGCAATGGCTTGGGTCAGGGCCGACGGATTGGCCAGAGCGGTCGGGAACGCCCCGCTGAGCTGAATCCGGGCGTCTTTCAACGCGGGATATTGCTCGATGACTGTTTCGACCAGCGGACGCAGCGCCACCGCTTGGAGGGGCAACGGCGCGCGCGTGAGCCGCGTGAGCGTGAGCACGTCGGTGACGAGCTTGTGCATGCGGTCGGCGGCGGACGCGATTTGCCGCACGAAACGCTGGCCGCTGTCGTCGAGTTTGTCCGCGTAGTCCTCATTCAGGATGTTGGCGTAGCCTTGCAGCGCCCGCAGGGGGCCGCGCAGGTCGTGCGCCATCGCGTAGGAGAACGTCTCCAGTTCGCCGATGATGGCCTTCAGTTCGGTCGTGCGCTCCGCCACCATCAACTCCAACTTTTCCTCCACGCGTTTTTGTTCGTCGATGTCGGTGCTGGAGCCGATCCACATCACGATCCGACCTTCCGCGTCGGCCGTGGCGCGGGCGCGGCTAAGATGCCATCGGTGGACGCCATCGTGGCGCCGCAGGCGATGCTCCAACTCAAACATCGCGCCGGTGTCGATCGCTTGTCGCCAGCGGCGCTTGGTTGGCTCGACATCGTCGGGATGAAGGAATGACTGCCAGCCCAAGGTCAGAAGTTCGTCCAGCGTGGTGCCGGTGAACTCCAGCCACTGCCGGTTGAAATAAGTTGCGACACCATCGGGCCCGGCGGCGAAAATTTTCTGCAGCATCGATTCGGCCATGGCGCGAAAGCGCCCGGCACTTTCCCGATAGCGTTCCTCGGCCACGCCGCGCTCGGTGATGTCGCGGATATTGCACTGGATTGCCGCCCGCCCGTCTTCGACGTAGAGATTGGCGAGCACTTCGACGTCGCGTGTTTCTCCGCTGCGGATCGTCAACGTCAGTTTGTCGAAGCGGACGACGTGCTTCGTTGCGAGGGTTTCAAACGCGGCGCGAGCGGCGTCCTCATCGGCGAAGAGTCCGATCTGGCGCAGATCCTGTCCGACCAACTCTGCGCACGTTTCACCCAGGAGTTGCACGATGTAGGGATTAGCATCGAGGATGCGTCGCGTCGTGGGGTCGACAATGAGCACGCCATCGCGCGCCGCTTCGAACAGACGGCGATACCGATTCTCGGAAGCATGGATGACCTGCGCCGCGGCGCGCTGCTCCGTCACATCGCCGAGGGCGATGAGGATAAGCGGGCGGCTGGTGGCGCTGGGGCGAATGCGGCGGGCATTCAGGCGGAAAATCCTTCGGCCAAGGCGGGGGAACTCGCCCTCCAGGTCGTAGTTGTGAATCCGTTCGTTATCCGGGAGGATTTTTTCGAGCATGGCCCGGAACTCGGGGCGCTTCCACTGGCCGTTGCCCAGCGCGTAGATGGATTTCTGCTCGGTCTCTTGGGGCGCGGACAGAAACAGATCGTAGTAAGCGTGGTTCGCGGTCTGCACGATGAGGTCGCTGTCGAGGACCAGCAGGGCGTCGCCCACCGTCTCGACAATGTTCGCCGCGTAGTCGCGCGTTTCGATGAGCTGGGTCTGCGCGCGTTTAAGCCCGCCCACATCGACGAACACCAGCACGGCGCCGTCGATTTTGTTTTCCGTGGTGACATACGGATGGATGCGCAGGGAGAACCAGCGGCCCTCGGGGTTCTGCACTTCCTCTTCATGCGCCGTCACCGTATCGATCACGCGGACGAGCGTGGTCTTGAGATCGAGGACGGGGACGCGGAGCGCAAGATCGGCGAGCGGGCGCCCCACGTCGGCGGCGGTGATGCCGAGGAGTTGCTCGGCGCGCGGCGTGAAGCGGCGGACGCGAAGATCGCGGGTGAGGATGACGGCGGGGATTTGCGCGCTTGTCATCAAATTGCTCAGATCGTTGCTCGTCTGGCCAAGCAGATCGTTGCGGGCGCTGAGTTCTTCGTTGAGCGTAGTGAGCTCCTCGTTGCCGGCCTGCAGTTCCTCCTTCGCCGTCTCCATCTCCTCGTTGATGCTCTGCAGTTCCTCGTTGCCGGCCTGGGCCTCCTCGTTGGCGGATTGCAGCTCTTCGTTGTAGGCGTCCTGTTGCTCGATCACCGACTGAAGATGCTCCTTGGTCTCCGCCAATTCGTGAAGGAGGTGGACGTTTTCGCTGGTCTTTCTGCGGCCGTCAGCGGGCGGACAGTCCGTCGCAGGGGGCGCGGTGGGTCTCGCTTCGGTGGCTGCCGCCGGCTCGACCCGATGAAAATTTACGAGGAGACAAGGCTGTGCCTCCGGCTGTGTTTTCAACGGGATCACCTCGATCACGACGGTCAGCGTCTGGCCCGGAGATTTGACCGTCACCGCCGGCGATCTCATGGTTGCCTGGTCTTTCACCGCCTTGTTGATCGTGCGGCGGAGGGGCGAGAAAAGGCCTTCGCGCGCCATCTTCAGCAGGTTCAGACTGGCCTTGCCCGACGAGGCTTCGAGGAAGAGGCCGGTGGCGCCGCGGAATTGCAGCACATCGAGATCGGCAGTGACGAGGACGCCCACGGGCGCGTGCTTCGCCAGCATCAGGCGATCGGCTTCGCGTTGCGCGTCGCCCGTGGCGGCGGGCGGCAGGGTTTGCAGGCGGAGCGGGGCGGAAGCGACTTTGGCCGCCGCGGGCGGTTGGGCGGTGTAGCGCATTTCCCGATTCGTGGCCGACGGCCGCCGGGTGAAGAATTTGTTTTTCGGATCGAGCGGCGCGAACAAATCCGCAAAGCCGCTCACCGTCTCCGCCGGACCGAGAAAAAGCACGCCGCCGGGCTTGAGCGCGAAATGGAAGGTGGGAACGATTTTTTTCTGCAGGTCCGCTCGGATGTAGATCAGCATGTTGCGGCAACTGATCAGATCGAGGTGCGAAAAGGGCGGATCGGTCAGGACGTTCTGGCGGGCGAACACGCACATGTCGCGGATCGTTTTGCTCACGCGATAACCGCCTTCCACTTCGACAAAAAAATTGCGGAGCCGCTCGGCGGAGACGTCCTGCACGAGGCTGCGCGAATAAACCGCCGCCCGCGCGCGGTCGACGTAGGGTCCGTGCACATCGGTGCAGAAAATCTGGAGTCCCGTGTTCGTGCCGGCGGCGCGGGCGAATTCCAACCAGGCCATCGCGATGGAGTAGGCTTCCTGTCCCGTCGAACAACCCAACACCCAGATGCGCAGGGCGCCTTCCTCCGAACTCGTATCGTGCAGTTTCAGCAGGCGCGGAAAAATCTTTCGCTTGAGCACGGCGAATGCCGCGGGGTCGCGAAAAAAATTGGTGACGCCGATGAGGAAGTCGCCGGCCAGAATCTCCAGCTCCGCGGGGTGCGTTTCGAGAAATGTGATGTAGGCGGCGAGGGTGGAAAATTCGCCGAGAACCATCCGCCGATGCAACCGGCGGTGCAGCGTGGCCGGTTTGTAGAAGGCGAAGTCCGTGCCGACGCGGCGGCGGAGCAGGGTGCGCACTTTCGTGAAATCGTCTCCCGGCTTCGCTTCGGGCACGGGCGCGTCCTCCGGCTCAGCGTCGCGCGGTTGTCGCACATACGGGTGCCGGGCGAGTCGCGCGAGTTCCGCCGCGATCGCGGCCGGCGCGAGCACGAAGTCGACGCAGTCCGCTGCAATCGCGCTCCGCGGCATCGAGTCGAATTTCGCGGAGTCGTCCTGCGCAAACGTGATGCCGCCCTCGGCCTTGATCGCTTCGAGACCCATGGTGCCGTCGGACGCGGTGCCCGAGAGAATGATGCCGATCGCTTCGTTGCCCCGATCTTGCGCGAGCGATTTCAAAAAGAAATCGATGGACCGCACCGGCCCCTGTGTCACCTGGCGCGGCAGCAGATTCAACGCGCCGCCCGAGATCGACATGCTCTTGTTCGACGGAATCACGTAGATTTGGTTGGGCTCCACGATCATCCCATCGGACACCTCCCAGACGGGCATCGAGGTGGTTTTCGCCAAAAGCTTCGGCAACATACCATCCTGCGTCGGCGCGAGGTGCTGCACGACGACGAAGCCCATGCCGGTGTCGACCGGCAGCGCTTTCAGCAACGCGATGAAGGCTTCCAAGCCACCCGCCGAGGCGCCGATGCCGACCACGGGAAACGAAGGGCGTGGGCTGGCTTTTTTTCGTGCGGCGCGGGGCGTCGCCGTGCGCTTCGGTCCGGGGGCGGGCGCATGCCCCGGGGATTTTTTCGGAGGGGGCATGGCGGCGAGTTATGGCGCGTGAGGAAAGCAGGCGCGACTGAAATCACCAACGGAGCGCTCGGAGGGCCGGATAACTCGTTGAGGGAAACGCTCCGGCGGAAAGACCCGTCCTATCGATTCAGGACGCGTTCGCGCTGGTCTTTAAACTTCTGACCTCCGCGCCCGCGGCGGCCGAAATGACGACATTTCTTTTCAACCAATAATCGGCCAGGCTCCGAACCAGTTCGCCGAGTTCGTCGGCATTACCGGGTTTGCTCAGGAAGGAGTTGGCGCCCAAGGCATACGCTTGGCGGATGTCTGAGGGATGGTCTGACGACGTGAGCACGACGACTGCCAATCCGGCGAGCTCCGGTTCGCTTCTGATCCAGCGTAAGACATCGAAGCCCGGCACTTCCGGGAGCTTCAGATCGAGCAACACCAGGCGTGGCAGCGGATAAACGGAGCGGTCCGCATACGGCTCGCGGCCCGCCAAGTAGTCCAAAGCCTTCTGGCCATTCTCCACGACGAAGAGGCGATTAGGCACACCCGACTTGGATAACGCGCGCTTCATGAACAACACGTCGTCGATATTATCCTCCACGAGTAGGATCGCCTTTGGCATTCCCTCAATGAAACTCTATTTTACCTCCGATAGGAAGCCGCATAAGTTGCTTGGCCCATGGATCAGGGAATCGCTGAGCTGAAATGCGGCGCTATAGCTCTCACGGCGGCACGCATCTCACGCCGGCGCTTTCCGGCCCCAGCGCGCGAAGACGGCTTCGAGCACACCAAATTGATCGGTGAGCAGCCCTTCGTAACCGCACGGGCGGTCGTCCCAATAACGCCAGTCCACCCCGCTTTGGTTGCCGCCGAAAACGCGCGCGTCCGCGAAGCCGACGCAGAGCCGCTCCAGCAGCGCGTCGGCTTCCTTGGTCAACCCTGCGTGATAGAGCGCCATCACGAAATGCCGCGACTGCGCGTGCGTGCGGCCGCCGTTTTGATAGTAGCCGAGCGGGTAACCTTGCATGATGTCAGCGAGGTCGGCGTCGGCGATGGAGCGGAGGTTGCCCGGCAGGCCGAGCGCGGCGTCGGGCAGGCCGACTATTTCCGCTTCGCGCAGCAGACGCGCCAGCAACGCGCGCGCTTCGGGGGCATCAATCAAGCCTGCGCAAACCGCGGCGCCGTTGACGGCGAGGAAGGCGTAGTCGTGGAGGCGATCTTCCTTGCAGCGCCAGCCGGCGAGCCAGCCGGTGGCATCGTTCCAAAACGCGGCGCGGTAATTCTTGTGCAGCGTGGCGGCCCATGTCTCGAGTTCGCGGGCTTTCCCGGCGAGGCCGAAGGTGCGCAACGCCGGCGCGAGTGCCTGCAGCGCGCTGTAGAGAATCGCGTTGGCGAGGGCGTCCTTCCAACCGAACGAAATGACGTCATACCAGCACGTGCTCCACTGTCCGGTGCCGCTGACGCCGGTGCGATATGCGCTCTCGATCAAGCCATCGCCATCGAGGTCGCGGCCGCGGGCGTCGTCGATGCGGCGCAGGATCGCGGTGCGGTATTTCTTGAACCACGCGGCGTCGGCGTGGCGCCGGAGATAATCGCCGAGGCCGCGGAGGGCGGCGGTGCCGGTCATGAGGTATTCGTCGGCGGCGTCGTGACTCACGCCGTCTTGCAACAGCCGGCCGGCGGCGTAGCCCGGACCGCCCGTGAGCCAGCGTTCAAGCGAGTAACGGACGAGCTCCGTCGCGCGGAAGTCCGGCAGAATCTCGCCCATCGGTTCCGTGACCGCCGACCAGGTATCGAGACAGATCGGGCAGTGCATCGAAGCGCCGTTATTGCTGAGCGTGCCGGTGTCGGCGCGCAGCGTGAGGGCCGTGAAGAAGGTGCGTTCGACGGCGCGTTTGACCACGGCGGGCACGCTGGCGCGCAGGCGCGGCGAGGGCTTGACGGGCCGCACGGTGACGGTGGCTTTGAATTTCCCCTTGGGCAGCAAGTAAAGGCCTTCGCGGGTGCGGCGCTCGCCGAGGTGCAGCTCGAGGAGGTTCATGTCGTGACTGCGGAAACAGTCGCTGCGCGCGAAAATATCGCCGGTCTGCGCGGCGATCTCGAGCGTGCCGAAACGGGGGAAGTTGAGCAGCAGCGGCAGTTCCAGCGCACCCGCTTCGCCCTCGCGACAGAGCCGGCCGAGCGCGGCGGTGGGCGCGGCGCTGTTGCGCAGGCCGATGGTCCAGATCGAGCTGAGCCACGCGAGGGAATCGCGCGAACCGTGGCGTTCGGCCTCAAGCGTGAGGCCCCGCGGCGTGACGGTCCAGATGAGCCGGTAACGCTGCGCGGCGGTCGTGAAATCGTAAGCGATGCGGTTGCCCTGCACGCGGCACGTGCCGTCGATGTCGCAGCGCACGGCGGGAATCATCACCGGCGCGGCGCCGACTTCGTGCAACTGCGGGCCTTGGAAAAACAGCGCGGGTTCGCTGACGAGAAGATTGGTGCCGGCGTGGGCGGCATCCTCGGTGTGCAGGCCGAAAAACGTGAAGCCCGGGCGCGAAAGATAAAAGCCGACCTCGAAGTCGCGCGTGCGGTAGCGCACCTGGCCATCGTGCAGCGTCGCGGTCACGCCCTTCGGTTGCCGCGCGAGGGAAAACGCGTCGAGCGCGAGCAGGTTTTCGCGGCGCGGCCCGCGGGGATCGATCAGCTCGCCCTCGAGCGTAAACGCCGAGAGCGCGAGATTCCACGGGGTCCAGCCGTCGTCGATGCCCGACCGGCGCACCTCGATCGACACGGCGGTTGTTTCCACGCCGCCGAGTTCGAACCAGAGCGTTTCGCCGTCGGCGGGTTGCCGGACTTCCGGCAGATGGAGCGCCACGGTCCAGCGGTTCTCGCGAAACACGAGCAGGCGCAGCGCAGTGACCCAATCGAGATCCTGGCGGCTGCCGCACTTGTGATAGCCGGGGCCTTTGCGCACCCCGAGCCGGTGCAACTTCGCCCGGCCGTGGAGCCGCAGCACGCGGCTGTGGATGATGCGCCGGTCGGGCGCATCGACCTCCTCGGCGAGCGGCGTCGTCCACAATGCGCGCCCGGCGGCGAAGCGGGCGTTGGTGAAGAGATCGCCCATCGGCGGTTCGAGATCGTTCAACGCGAGGAGGTCTTGGATCATGGCGCGTCGATAGACCGGTGTTTGGGGTCCGCGGGCAAACGCAATCACGCTGCGCGAGGAGTTAGCGCGGGCGATTATGCGACATCAGCGCGGGATTTATGGGGGCTGAGTTGTCGCCCATCGCGTCTTCCGCGCCGATCGTGCGCCGGGCGGTCTGACCGTCCGCTGCGAAAGCCGAATTTCCGACGCGACTCGCGGGGCAGCGGCGCCAAGGATTTTCGCATGCCTTATCTTCCCTCGTCCGCGCGCTATGAGAACCCCGGAATGTATCGCCGTTGTGGTCGCAGCGGTCTGCAGCTGCCGCTGATCTCCCTGGGGCTGTGGCACAATTTTGGCGGCGTGGATGTTTACGAAAACGGCCGCGCGATCGTGCGCCGCGCCTTCGATCTGGGCATCACGCATTTCGATCTGGCGAACAACTACGGACCGCCGCCGGGCTCCGCGGAGGAGAATTTCGGCCGGATGTTGCGCACTGATTTCGCAGCGCATCGCGACGAACTCATCATTTCCACCAAAGCCGGTTACGGCATGTGGGCGGGGCCCTATGGCGACGGCGGTTCGCGCAAATACGTGCTCGCGAGCCTCGATCAAAGTCTGGCGCGCCTCGGCCTCGACTACGTGGATATTTTCTATTCGCACCGACCCGATCCGGCGACGCCGATCGAGGAAACGATGGGCGCGCTCGCCCACGCCGTGCGGAGCGGGAAAGCGCTCTACGTCGGCCTCTCGAATTACAACGCGGAGCAGACCGCACGGGCGGCGCAGGTGCTGCGCGAACTCGGCACGCCGCTGTTGATCCACCAGCCGCGTTACCACATGTTTGAACGCGCGCCGGAAGCGGGCTTGTTCGAGCGCCTGCAGGCGGAAGGGGCGGGCGCGATTCCGTATTGCCCGCTCGCGCAGGGGCTCTTGACGAACCGTTATCTCGGCGGGATTCCGGACGACGCGCGCGCCGCGAAGCCGCACGGGTTTTTGAAGGCGGACCGCATCACGCCCGCTGTGCTGGAAAAAATCAGCGCGCTCGATGCGCTCGCCCGCGCCCGCGGCCAATCGCTGGCGCAGATGGCGCTCGCGTGGGTGCTGCGCCAGCCGGCGGTGACGACCGCGTTGATCGGCGCCAGCAAGATCAGCCAGCTCGAGGATAACGTGAAAGCGATCGAGACTCTCGCGTTTTCGCCCGACGAACTCGCCCGAATCGACGCCATTCTCAACGAAGCGGGACGCGGCCAATCGCAGCCCAAATAGGTAACAGTTGGGCATCCCCGGCGACGCGTGAATCTGATCCTGTTTGAGGCGCATGAAGTGGAGCGGCCGCTGGCGCGGGCGGATGCGCGGGCGCGGCATCTGCTGGACGTGCTGCGGCGGGGCGAGGGCGACGCGTTTGATGCGGGCGTGATCGACGGGCCGCGCGGCAAGGGCATCGTGCGGGAAATCGGCGCGGACGCGCTGCGGCTGGAGTTTGCGTGGGGCGCGCCGCCACCGGCGTTGTGGCCGATCACGCTGGTGCTGGGTCTGCCGCGACCGCAGACCGTGCGAAAAATTCTACAGGAGGCGACGGCGTTGGGCGTGGGTGAGCTCAGGTTTGTGACGAGCGAGCGCGGCGAGCCCGGCTACGCGACGTCGACGGTGTGGCGCAGCGGCGAGTGGCGGCGGCATCTCATTGCGGGTGCGGAACAGGCGTTTTGCACGCGGTTGCCGCGTGTGCGCGCGGGCGAATCGCTGGCGACGGCGCTGGCCGCACTGCCGGGAGGCGGCGCGCGGGTGGCGCTCGATAACTACGAGTCGCCGGGCGCGTTGTCGGCGATGGATCTGGCAACGCCGCTGACGCTCGCCTTCGGGCCGGAGCGCGGCTGGTCCGCGGCGGAACGCACGGCGTTGCGGATGGCGGGTTTTGCGTTCGCGCATTTGGGCGAACGCGTGCTGCGCGCAGAAACGGCGGTCGTGGCAGCGGTAGCGATCGCGCGCGCGAAGCACGGGACGATGTGAATCGCGCGCGGCGGTTGAAGGCTGGCGACGCCCGAGGGGCGGCGGGCGCACGTGAGAGGCGTCAAACCGTGGGCGAGAAAAACGCGACGGTGGGCTGGTGGGCGCCTTTGCCGAGGCGCTTGCGCAACGTCCAGCCGGCCGGCGCGAGTTCGAGTTCGCCGGGCGATTCAAAGACGACGAGCGCGTCGGGTTTCGCGACGAGGGCATCGGCGAGGCGCGCAAAAAGTGCGGGTGCGAGCTCGGCGATCAACTCGTAGGGCGGATCGATGAACACGAGGTCGGGCGTTTCGTCAGGGGCGAGAGCGAAGCTGAGGGCATCCATTTGCCGCACGCTCGCGACGGACGCGGAGACGCCCGTGCTCTTGCAGACCGCGGCGAGATTTTGGCGGACGCAGGCAGCGGCTTTCGCGTTTTTCTCGATGAACACGCCGCCGGCGGCGCCGCGGCTGATGGCTTCGAGGCCGTAAGCGCCGCTGCCGGCGAACAAATCCAGGAAACGCGCGCCGGGCACGCGAGCCCCGAGGCTCGAGAACACCGCCTGGCGCATGCCGTCGGTGGCGGGCCGCACGGCGTCGCCGCGGGGGACGCTGAGCGGAATGCCGCGCGCGGCGCCGCCGCTTATGCGCATGGGGACTCGCTCCAGCGAGGCAGTTGCGGCGCGCGGTTTTCGGCGTTCATCTGCGCGGATGTCAGGCGCGGTTTCGGACCACTTCAACGGGAAAACGTTTTTCAATCGCGACCACGTGAACCGCACGTGGCGCGATGTGTGGCGCTGGCGGCGGACGAGCCGGCCGACGCCGTGGCCGAAGGCGTTGCCGGCAGTCGTCGTGCCGCCGCCGCCGCGTCCGCGCGTGGGCGTCGCCGCGACCTGGATCGGGCATGCGACATTTTTGGCGCAGGCGCGGGAGGTGGCGTTGCTGACCGATCCGCATTTTGGGGTGCGCTGTGGCCCTTTCGACCTCGTCGGTCCGCGCCGGGTGCGCCCGCCGGCGATCGCGTTGGCCGACCTGCCGCGGATCGACGCCGTGCTGCTGACGCACGATCATTACGATCATTGTCACCTGCCGTCTCTGCGCGCGCTGGTGCGGCGCGACGATCCGGTGGTGATGGCGCCCTTGGGGCATCACGCGTTGCTGGGCCGGGCGGGCGTGAAGCGCCTCGTCGAGCTGGATTGGTGGCAGGAGCTGGTGCTCGGCAACGGCGTGCGCGTGACGCTCACGCCGGCGCGGCATTGGAGCAACCGGCTCTCCGGGCGGCGCAATGGCCGGTTGTGGGGCGGGTTCTTCGTGCGCGGGGACGACTGGACGTTGTGGGATGCGGGCGACACGGGCTATGACGCGGAGATTTTCGGGCAGATCCGGCAACGCTTGGGTGCGCCCGACCTGGCACTGATTCCGATTGGCGCCTATGAGCCGCGGTGGTTCATGGCACCCCAGCACTGCAATCCAGCCGAGGCCGTGCAAATCCATCGAGCGGTGGGGGCTGCGACGAGTGTGGCGATGCACTGGGGTACGTGGCAGTTGACGGACGAAGGGTGGGACGAACCGCCGCGGGCGCTGGCGGCGGCGCGGTTGGCGGCCGGCGTGCCGGAAGAGGCGTTTCGCGTGCTGCAACCTGGGGCGACGGTGCAGAGCAAGCGGAACCCGCCGGACATCCTGCGGTTCTGAACGTAACGTTTGCACCCGTGAACAACCGCACTATTGTCGTTCGCTCGATGCCTTGGACGCGGCTTTGACCCCCGCGGCCAGGAGGATGCCAGCCAACACCATGCCACACTTTCGCCGCCTGCTTTTGCTCGGGCTGGCCGTCGCGCTCTTGCTGCGCGCCGGGGCGGAGGAGCGCGAACGCAACGTGTGGCCGTTCTGGGTCGCGCAGGCGGACGTCGCCACCGACGAGGTGACGTCATGGCATTCGATGGGGCCGCTGGTCTTCAAAAAGCCGGCGCCGGCGACGGATGTCGACGAGAGCAAGACGATCTCGGGCGTGCGGCCGTTTTGGGTCGCGTGGCGCGATGGCAACGGGGAAATCAGAAACGCGACGGTGCTTTATCCGCTGTGGTTTTATCGCGGCGACCGCGATGCCTACCAGTGGAGCATTTTCAATCTCATCAATCATTCGCGGTATCGGGCGGGAGTCACGCCGGCGGGGGACAAGATTCGCGACAACCACTTCGATCTGTGGCCGATCTATTTCTCGCGCGACACGGGTTCGCCGGAGAGCAGTTATCACGCGGTGTTTCCCATCTACGGGCGGGTGCCGAGCCGGTTCTTCAAGGACGAAGTCGAATGGGTGCTGTTTCCGTTCTATTTCCACACGGTCAAGAAGGACACGGCGAACACCTGGACGCCGTGGCCGTTTGTGCGGGTGACGACGGGGGGCGAACACGGCTTTGCGCTTTGGCCGTTGTTCGGGTTCAGCACGCGGCCGGGCGAATCCCGGCAACAGTATTATCTTTGGCCGCTGATTTATAACAGCCACTCCAAGCTGTCGCAGCCGGTGCCAAGCGTGCAGCAGGGTTTTCTGCCGTTTTATACGCGGCAGACGAGCGCCCAGGTGCGCAGCGAAAATTTCCTCTGGCCGTTCTTCGGCTACACCGATCGCTCGGCGCCGTACCGCTACCACGAGCAACGTTATTTCTGGCCGTTTCTCGTGCAGGGGCGCGGCGAGGATCATTACGTGAACCGCTGGGGGCCGTTTTACACGCATTCGAACATCAAGGGCTTCGACAAGAAATGGTATTTGTGGCCCTTCGTGCGGCACGCGGAGTGGCAGGACGGGCCGTTGATTCAGGAGCGCGACCAGTTCCTGTATTTTCTCTACCGGGCGCAGAAGCAGCGCAGCGCCACGAACCCGAATCTGCCGATCGCGGCGAAGCGAAATTTCTGGCCGCTGCTCAGCACGTGGAGCAACGGCGCGGGCCGGCGGCAGGTGGAGTTTCCCAGTCCGCTGGAGGTTTTCTTCCCGGACAATGAACGCGTGCGCGAGAGCTGGACGCCGCTGTTCGCACTTTATCGTTACGACCAACGTGCGCCGGGCCGCGTGCGCCATGAATTTCTTTGGGGTGCGATCACTTACCGGAAGACGCCGGACCGACGGGAGTTTCACGTCGGCCCGTTGTTCAGCACGGAGAAAACGCCCGGCCACCGCCGCATCGCGATCGGCAACGGTCTCGTGGGCCTGCGGCGCGATGAGGGACGCTGGCGGCTGTTCTGGTTCGATTTTCCCTCGAAACAAGCCAAGATGAACGCTTCGCCGTCCCGCTGATATGCGCCAACTCACCTCCATCCTCGAAGGCATCGGCAGCACGGTGCAGCTCTTTTTGCAGGCGATGCGCTATGCGGGCACGCTGCCCCGGCAATCGGCGCGGTTCATCGACCAGTGCTACATGATCGGTTATTCCACGCTGCCGATCGTGGCGATCCTGAGTTTCTTCATCGGCAGTGTGCTCGCGTTGCAGGCGGGTTATTCGATGCAGAATTTCGGGGCCAAGCAGTTCATCGGGTCGCTCGTGGGTCTGTCGATGGCGCGCGAACTCGGGCCGGTGATGGTGGCGATTCTCCTCGCCGGGCGGGTGGGCTCCGCGATCACGGCGGAGCTGGCGAGCATGAAAGTTTACCAGGAGATCGATGCGTTGGAGACGATGAACATCCCGCCGGCGCGCATGCTGGTGCTGCCGCGGCTCGCGGCGACGCTGGTGATGGTACCGGTGCTGGCGATCGTGGCCAATCTCGTGGGCTGGTTCGGCGGCGCGGTGATTTCGAAATTCGTGCATTTCATCGCCATCGACCCGGAAGGTTACTTCGCGGCGTTGCGGCGGTTCATGGAATTCAAGGATGTGTTGAACGGCTTGATCAAAGCGGAGGTGTTTGGCTTCGGCGTGGTGCTCGTCTGCTGCAACATCGGCCTGCGCACGCGCGGCGGTCCGCGCGAAATCGGCGCGTCGGTCACGCGGGCGGTGGTGGTGTCTCTCATTCTCATCCTCGTGCTCGATTACTTCGTCACGAAGGCGCTCATGTAAGGTTTACCATGTCGACGACCCGCAATCCATTCACCTCCGAAGAGAGTCCGGCCGCCGGCGTGGTGATCGAAGATCTCTCGAAAAATTTCGGCGACCACGAGGTGTTGAAACACATCAGCCTGCGCGTGGAGCCGGGCGAAATTTTCGTGTTGATGGGCCCCAGTGGTTCGGGGAAGAGCGTGCTCTTGAAGCACATCGTCGGACTCGAGGAGGCGACGTCGGGGCGGGTGCTCGTGGATTGCCGCGATGCGAACAACGAAGAGACGCGCGAGAAGGTGCGCATGGCGCTGGTGTTTCAGGCGGGGGCGCTCTTCAACTCCATGACGGTTTACGACAACCTCGCGCTGTATCCGCGCGAGCACCGCATCGCGACCGAGGCCGGCATCCGCGAAAAGGTGGAGCGGGCGTTGCAAATCCTCTCGTTGGAAGACACCGCGAGCAAGTTTCCCTCCGAGTTGTCGGGCGGCATGCGCAAGCGCGTCGCGATCGCCCGCGCGCTGGTGATGGAGCCGCAGTTGCTGCTCTATGACGAGCCGACCAGCGAACTCGATCCGGTGATGGCGGCGAGCATCAGCGAAATCATCGGCACGCTGCGCGATGAATATCATGTGACCTCCATCGTGGTCTCCCACGATCGCGACCTGGCGTTGAGCATCGCTGACCGCGTCGGACTGCTGATGGACGGTGAACTGATCGCCTTGGAGACCCCGACGGAAATGCGCGCTTCGAAGGATCCGCGCGTGATCGACTTTCTCAATCCACGCATCGACGTGAAAAATCCCCGTTTCAAGAAATTGGAGACCTGAACCATGAACAAAGCGCAACAGACCGCCCGCGTCGGGCTATTCTTCCTCCTCGGCATCGCCCTCATTTGGGTGACGTTCGAGACGCTCAGCGGCGGCAAGGCATGGAAAGACAAAGGCTACAACCTCATCGCGGGCTTTGAGAACCTGCGGGAACTCAAGGTGGGCGACGAAGTGCGTATGGCCGGCGTGAAGATCGGCTCCGTGGAGAAGACCCGCCTCGCGCATCGCCGCGCCGAGGCGGTCCTGCGCATCCAGCCCAATGTGAAAGTGGCCTCCGACGCGGTGGCGACCATCACGATGGCGGGGCTGATCGGCACCAACTACATCAGCATCGACCTGGGTTCGCCCAACGCCGCGCCGCTCGCCCCGGGTGCGGAGATTGCCACCAAAACGACGCCGGACTTGAACACAGTGATGAGCCAGATCGGCGATCTCGGGAAGAAACTGGAAGGCGCGCTGGGTTCGTTTGGGCAGGCGATGAACGGCGACGGCAAAGGCGGCGGGCTCTTCCAAAAGCTCGATCGGCTCGTCACGGAGAACAATGACAAGATCGGTGCGACGCTCACGAATTTGCAGGAGATCACGGGCAAGATCAACCGGGGCGACGGCACGCTCGGCCGCCTCGTGAACGATCCCACGCTGCATGACCAACTGGTGGCCACGCTGGGCGAAATCAAAGGCGCGGCGGATCAGGCCAAGACGTTTGTGGCGAATGCGCAGGAGATCGTGGATCAAGTGAAAGCGGGCAAGGGCACGCTGGGTGCGCTCGTTTACGACGACACCACCGGCGACAACATCAAGGTGATCACGAAGAATCTGCGCGATGTCTCCGACAAGCTCGCGCACGGCCAGGGCACGCTCGGGAAGTTGATCAACGACGACACGCTTTACAGCGACGCCCGTGGCACGCTCAAGAAGGCCGATCGCGCACTCGATGGGTTGAACGATTCCGGACCGATCAGTGCCGTGGGTGTGCTGGCGAACGCGTTGTTCTAAGCCAAGCGCAACGCAAAACCGGGAACGCGCCGGGCGTCGCATGTGTGCGATTGCCCGGCAGCGGGAAGCGTGCACTGCGCGAGGTCGTCAGCTTGGCGGTGCCTGTAGGCTGGCGCGGGCTCTGACTCGCTCGGGATCGCGCGCGAAATTCGCGGGTGTAAGCCGTCGTCGCGTTCCTCGGCCGGCACGGCGACGCAGAGTGGCGGTGCGCCGGCGCTCATCCTTATGGGGTAAGCCGGAGGTGGGCCCGTTGACGGTGATGCCACTGACGCGTTTAATCGCGGTCAAACCCCTGCGGCGTCCGTTCGCCGTTCACCATGCCTGCTCCCGTTGCCCAGCCCCCTTCCGTGTCCGAGGAATCGTCGGTCATCGACATGTCAAAGATGAACGCGGGCCAGCGCGCGGCGCTGGAACTGGCGGAGGCGGCGCGGGAGGCGCACGACCAGGGGAGTTTTGTGGCGGATATGTTCATGGGGCGGTGGAGTCCGCAAAAAATTTGCCCGCTGACCGGCGGCGACCCCGCAGAGGAGGGCCGAGCGGAAACGTTTCTCGCGCGGCTGGGGGACTTTTTGCGCACGCAGGTTGATCCTGACTTGATCGACCGCACCGGAGAGATCCCGCCTGCGGTGCTGGGCGGGCTGGCCGAACTCGGCGCGTATGGGATCAAAATTCCGCGGGAATACGGCGGGCTGGGGCTTTCGCAGACGACCTATTGCAGGGCGTGCACATTGATCGGTTCCCACTGCGGGAGCCTGTTCGCCCACCTGTCGGTGCACCAATCCGTGGGCGTGCCGCAACCGCTGATGCTGTTCGGCACGGAGGAGCAAAAGCGGGCGTTTCTGCCGCGCGTGGCACGCGGGGAGATTTCGGCGTTTGCGCTGACGGAAAAGGCGGTGGGATCCGATCCGGCGCGCATGACGACCCGCGCGGAGCCGACGGCCGAGGGGGAACACTTTTTGATCAACGGCGAGAAGCTCTGGTGCTCCAACGGGACGCGCGCGGGCTTGTTGATCGTGGCGTGCAAAACGCCGGCGAAAAAAGTTGGCGGGCGGGCCCGGGAGCAAATCACGACGTTCATCGTCGAAGCGCAGGCGGCCGGTGTGGACGTGATGCACCGCTGCCAGTTCATGGGACTGCGCGCGCTCTATAACGGCGTGATCCGTTTCACGAACGTGAAGGTGCCGCGCGGCAACATTCTTGGCGGCGAAGGGCGCGGGTTGAAGGTGGCGTTGACGACGCTCAATTCGGGCCGGCTCTCGATTCCGGCGGCGAGCCTTGGGGCGACCAAGCGCGCCCTCGGCATCGCGCGGGAATGGAGCGCCGAACGCGTGCAGTGGGGCGCCCCTATCGGGGAACACGCGGCGATCGCGGAGAAAATCCGGCGGATCGCGGCGAATGCGTTCGCGATGGAGGCGATCATCGCGGTGACGTCGCGCGCGG
The DNA here is from genome assembly GCF_019464535.1 of Horticoccus luteus. Lineage (GTDB taxonomy): Bacteria > Verrucomicrobiota > Verrucomicrobiia > Opitutales > Opitutaceae > Horticoccus > Horticoccus luteus. The sequence goes on from NZ_CP080507.1 coordinate 431,135, forward strand.
TGGATCGGGACAAGCGCGCCGACATCCGGCTCGAGGCGGCGATGTGCAAAATGTGGGGCACGGAGAAAGCATGGGCCGCCATCGATGATCTCATGCAGATTCGCGGCGGCCGCGGTTACGAGACGGTCACGTCGCTGAAGGCGCGGGGCGAGAAGCCGTATCCGGTGGAGCGCATGATGCGGGACAATCGCGTGAGTTTGATCTTCGAAGGCTCGTCGGAAATTTTGCGGTTGTTCATCATGCGCGAGGCGCTGGATCCGCATTTGAAAATTGCGGGGGTGGCCTTGAACACCGAGCGCTCGCGGAAGGAGCGGGTGAAGAGCGCGCTGCACGCGGCGGCGTTTTATGCGTGGTGGTATCCGCGGCAGTGGCTGCCCTTTGGGGTGCGGGCGCCGGCGAAGATGCGACCCGAACTGGCGAGGCACTTTACGCACTCCGCCCGCTTGAGCCGGCGGATGGCGCGCACGTTGTTTCATCAGATGGTGAAGTTTGGGCCGAAGCTGGAGAAGCAGCAGGTGCTGCTCGCCCGCATCGCGGATATCGGGGCGGATATTTTCGCGGTGACCGCCTCGTGTGTGCAGGCGCAGCGGCTGATCGACGGCGGACAGGCGGCGGATCTGATTTGCCGCGTGGTGAACGATGTCGCCGCGCAGGCGTGGGCGCGGGTGGAGACGAATTTCCGCGGTATTGGGTCCAACACGGATGCCGCAGGCTACACGTTCGCGCAGGAAGTGCTGCACGGCGAGCACCGCTGGCTGGAGCGGGGAATCGTGTGAAGCGCCGCAGGTTGGGCGTGGCGGCTGCGGGGTGAATGATTAATTGGCCGGCGCGGAATGAGCGGTGAAACGTGCTGAGGCCGCGGGGCGGGCGGGCGAAAATTGCGCGTCAGCCTTGTCGCAGGGCGGCAAAACCGCACGATGCGCGCGTGCTTTTTCTTAACCCTCGGTTCGCAGGATGTGCTCTGTGGATAGCTGGCGTCGTGACCGGTGGCGGTCGGGCGGTTGCGGCTCATCCGCCGTCCAACAATGTGTTGGCGGAGGCGTGGGTCGACATGGCGGACAATCGCGCCAAGGACGCGTTCATTTTGCTCAAGGCGAAACCGCCGGCCGGCGATCGGGAGCGCGAGCTGGCGCGGGCGACCGCCATGATCGACAACCAGCCGGTGACGGATGGGCAGTTGCAGCAGGCGGAGGCGGTTTTTGTGCGCCTGGCGGGTGGCGACGATGAGGCGGCGCAAATCGCCGCGTATTTGCGGGCGCGGCTTTACCACGTGCATTTTTCGACGTCGGACCTGGCTCGCGCGAGTGAGCTTTACCGTGCGGTGGCGGCGCGCTGGCCGGACGGTCATTGGGGGCAACTGGCCCTCGTGAAGGCGGGGCTGATCCAACTCTACGCGACGGAGAAAATCCCGGACGCGCGGGCCCGGGTGCGGGAGGTGGCGAAGCTGCTGGAGCGCATCCGGGAGCCGGGCTTGCGGCGGGATTTGCAGTTTCAGATGGGGAGGGCTGGAACGTTTTTCGAGCTCACGCCGGATGAAGTGCTCCCGTATTTCGAGGCGGCCGACAAGATCGGCGGGCTGGGGGTGTTGACGCAGCAGGATCTCACGGCGGAGCTGGGCGAGTTGTCGTTCCGCGCGAAACGTTGGACGGAGGCACGGCGGTATTTTGAACGCTATATCGCGCAGTATCCGGATGCGCGGAAATTTGCCGTGGAGCAGAAATTGCGCGTGATCGACGCGCAGTTGGCGGCCGGAAAGGAGGCGCGATGAAACGCGTGCTCAAAGAGTGGGGCGGTTTGATTCTGCTGCTGGTCGGCTTTCTGGCCAGCGCGGCCTGGGTCTTTTTCCGGTCGGGGCCGCTGGGAAGCGATCGGCCGATCGTGATCCGGATCGCGCATTGGCAGATTGAGAAAGGACCGCCGGCCGGGATCGATGCGATGATCAAGCGCTACGAGGAACTGAATCCGCGGGTGCGCGTGGAGCAGGTGATGATTCCCGGCACGATCTTCATTCAGTGGGCGCGTTCGAATTTCACCGCCGGCGAGGGGCCGGATCTCGTGGAATACGGCATTTGGTTGCAAGGGATGTCCGACATCCCGCCGCGCTACTTCGCGCCGATCACGGAGGAGCTGATGAAGCCGAATCCTTATAATCGCGGGACGCCGCTGGAAGGCGTGCCGTGGATCAAGACGTTTCTGCCCGGCTTCGAGGCGCAACTGGCGACGGCGCCCGATCCTGGACAGTATTACGCGGTGCCGATCACGGATGTATCGTTCCGGATTTTCGTCAATCGGGCCTTGTTCAAGGAAGTGTTTGGCGACATGCCGCTGCCGACCACCTTTCAGGATTTGCGCGATCTGAGTGCGCGCTTGCAGAAGGACCCGCGCCGGCGTGCCGGCTCGCTGCATCTGTTTGCGGGCTCTCGCGACAACGCCTACTGGCTGATGGAGTCGCTGCTGCAGAGCACGATGGTGCAGCAGAGCTACGCGATGGACCGGGACGGCCTGTTGACGCTTTATCCGCGGCAGACATTCGGCGCGTATCTGGAGGGGCGGTGGCGTTACGATGAGCCCCGCATGCTCGCGGGGCTCGAGTTGGTGCGCGAGATGGGTGGGTTCATGCGGCCGGGGTTTCTCCAGCTCACGCGCGATCAGGCGCTGCAAGAATTCATGCGCGGCGATGCGGTGTTCATCGGCGGAGGCACGTGGGATGCCACGAGCTTCAAGACCCTCGCGACGTTTCCCATTGGTGTTTTCCGGCTGCCGCAGCCGACAAAATCCGATCCGGTGGCCGGCAAGTATTCGATGGGACGCGTTTACGATGGCGGCGGGGTGGGCGCGATGGCGTTTTACCTGAATCGCTACAGTCACCACCGGGAACAAGCACTGGATTTCATGCGGTTCATGACGAGCGTGCCCGGAGCGCAGTTGTTCACGGATGCGAGTGGCTGGCTGCCGATGGTGCGCGATGTAAAAATCGCGCCGGACATCGCACCGTTTCAGGCGCAATACGACGGTTATGCGAACGGGGGCGCCTACTCGATCCTCGGCACCGATGTGCCGCAGGCGTTTTTGCGCAACATGCATCTGATCTACACGGGGCCGGACGGGCCGGAGCGCTTTGCGAAGGCGATGGACGCGACAATGCCTGCGGCGATGAGAGCGGATTTGGAAGCGGAGCGGCGCAAGAGCGAGGCAGTGGTGCGTCCGCAGGATGTGCGTATCGTGGGGAGCCATTTCGCTGCGCTGGAGAGCGGCGATCCGCAACGCTACAAAGTGCTGCAGGAGCAGTTGGAAACCACGCAGGCGGATGGCGAAGCAGCGATGTTGCAGATGCAGGTGCAGTTGCGCGCCGCGCCGCGGCAGCCATGACCGACGCCGGGGGCTTGGTGACGAAGGGATGCCGCGGGAGGTCGGAGCCGCGGGGCGGAGCGGTCTCGCGGTCGCGGGCCGCTCACGCCGGCCAATAGGCGTTGACCACGGGCCAGTCGGCGGCGGCGAGGTCGAGGAGGCGAATTTCTGACGAGGTGACCCAGCGCAAGGCGGCGTGTTCGCGCGGGTGCGGCGCGGGACTGCCGGCCGCAAGCTGGCAGACGAACGGGATCATCTCGATTTGGTGGGAAGCGTAGTCGTGCGTGAACGTGGGCAGGGCGCGGCCGACCAGGATCGTGGCGCCGAGTTCTTCCTGAATCTCTCGCGCAATGGCGGCGGCAGGCGATTCGCCGGGCTCCACTTTACCGCCGGGAAATTCCCATTTCAGACCGAGGTGCTTGTGCGCGGGGCGTTGCGCCACGAGCACGTGGCCGGAGGCAGCGACGATGAGGGCACAGACAACGGGAATGGCGGGAGGAGGCGGCGCGGAAGACACGGGAAGAGCGGGAAGAGAATCGATGCGGGAAGGGCGAGCGGGCTGCAACTTTTCGCGGCGCGGCGGGTTATGCAGATATGAAAACCTTCCTGAAGATCCTGCTCCTTCTGGTCCTCGTGATCGTGGCCGTGAAGCTTTTGCCCGCGGCGTTGGTGCTGATCGTTTTGCTGGCCGGCGGGGTGGTGCTGGCGGGCTGCGTGGGGATCGCGATCGGGTTCGCGCTGCTGTGCGCGACCGTGGTGCTGGCGGCGGTGCTCGCGCCGCTGTGGCTGCCGGTCGTCGTGATCATGGGGATCATCGCGCTGGTGCGGCGGACGTCGGCGAAAGCGGCGTGAGGACGGGGACAGTTTCAGATTGGCGGCGGCGGCGCGGGCGATTTGCTCGCTGTGATGTCCGCCGCCCTGCCGTCTTCGATCGTTGCCGAAATCGAGTTTGTCGGGCGCACGGGCGGGCTGGTGAAGGCGTTGAGTGGTTTTAAGAAAAGCCACCACACGGTGCCGGATGCGATCACGCCGGCGACGCAGGCGTTTCTGGGGAAACTTTGCGCGGAGGAGCTGACGGAGGCGGGCGAGGCGTTGTTTCAAGCGGTGCGCAGCGGGCTGAATTACAAGCGCAAGGACGTGTCGCTGAGCTTGAGCTCGCCGGGCGCGGTGCTGACGGCGAAGGATTTTTCCGTGGAACTGGCGTATGCGTTGGAGGCGGGCGATCCGGCGCGCTACACGCTGACGCAGTGGCTGCGTGAGTTGCGCAATGCGGAGCTCGCGGAAACGGAGGAGTTCGCCGCGATCTTTGCGGGGAAGTTCAGCGAGATTTCTTTCGCGTTGAAAAAAGGCGTCCGTGTCGAGGCGGTGATCGATATCATCGAGGCGTTGGACGATGAGGCGGGGATGAGCGTCACGTATCCGTCGGACTGTGCGGAGTGCGTGATTGCGGTGGCAGGCGTGGATGCGCAGGTGCGCTGCACGGGCGCATCGCTCGATGTCGTTTTCACGCGCGGGGGATCGCCGCGGGAGTTGATCGCGGGGTTCGCCGCGGTGCGGGATGCGTTCAGCATCAGCCGCGAGTTGGCGGGGCTGATCGGGTAACGGGTGCGAGGGCGAGCCCGGATGGGGCGGCCGAAGCGCTGACGCCGGGCGCTGCAGCGGCGCCGGGAAGCGTCAGCAGATGAGGCCGCGTTTGGCGCGGGGCCCGTGGCCGGCGGGGTTGGCGCCGATCCAGCGAGCATCGGCGGGCTGACTGGCGCGTTGGTAACGCGTGTCGGACGAGAGGCGGATGCGGTGGGTCTGGTTATCGACGCTCCCGTGAATGGTCGTCATGTTGAACGTGAGTAAATCGCCGGGCTGATATTCGGCGGTGAGCCAGCGGCCGCCGAGGCGTTCGCGGAGGACGACGGGGTTGTTGGTCAGCCAGCCGGGGTGGCTCCAGCCGCCTTTCTCTTTCACCTTCTCGACTTGGGCGGGATTGTTTTCGCAGTAGAGGTCGACGTCGACGGCGAGGTAGTTTTTGAGGCGGTCGGATTTGTGGTGCGAACCTTCGAGGAGCATCAGGCCCCCGACTTCCAGCGGGACCTCGCCGTAGGGAATCCAACAGGTGTAGAGTTGGTGGGTGCCGCGGCTCATGTAGACGAGGTCGCAATGCGGTGGAGTGCCGAGGCCGTGGCTGACGGCGCGAAACCAGATGTGGTCGAAATGCCGCGCGGGTTCGCCAAAAATGCCGGCGTAAAAATCGAGCAGCTCGGGGCCGAAGACGACGCGCTCGATGGCCGGGTTGTTGAGGGCGAAGTCGCCGCGATAGGTCATCGGGCGATCGGAGCGGCCGATGGCTTCGCTAACCGGATACGCGGGATCGAGAGCATCTTCGGCGGCCAGGCGCGAAAGGACGGAGGCGCGGGCGGCGAGGATCAGCTCACGGTCGAAGAATCCGGGGATGAACAGATAACCGTCGTCGGCGAGGCGTTGGCGGAGAACCTCGGGTTGATCGGGCACGTCGTCGGAGCGGCGCAGCTCGCCGAACGCTTCGGGCGAGGTATCGAGCTCGAGTTTGCAGGAATGAAGGGGCGCAGAGGTGACCATGGCGAAGGGAAAGGGCGGTACGAAGGGGCGGAGGAACCGTGGCGGAAATTCGCGGGTTGGCAATCGCGTCGAGGGCGAGGAGTGGAAAGAAAGCGCTCGCGCGCGTCGGGCCGAAAGTTAGACGCGAAGAATGTTATTCGCGCCATTTGCCGGAGAGGGCGTTTGCCGCCGCATTGCGACGCCCGCGCTGGCGGGAGGCACGCCGAACATGGAGCCGCGCGGACCGCTGGATGAAGCGGCGTGGTTGTGGCACCGCGACTTGGGAGCGGGTGAACCGGCGCAGGTGTTGTTCAGGCTGGAATTCACGGTGGCGGCGGCGGAGACCGTGCGGCTGCAGGTGAGCGCCGATCTGTGTTACGCGCTGGCGCTGGATGGCGCGTTGATCGCACGAGGGCCGGACTCGTCGGACGTGGCGCATTGGGCGTGGGCGACGTATGAGTTGGCGTTGACCGCGGGCGCGCATCGCTTGGAGGCGCTCGTGTGGTGGGGGCGGCCACCGGTCACGCCGGAGGGCCGCGTGGGTTGGCGCGGAGGATTTGTGTGCGCGGGCCTTGGTGACGCGCGGGAACGGTTTACGACGGGCGTCGGATTGTGGCGGGCGGCGTTGCTCGGAGGGGTGAAATGGCAGACGCACGCGTTTCCCGTTTATCACGTGATCGGGCGCGGAGCGGTGATCGATTGGGCGAAGTGCGATGCGGAGGGTGCAGAATGGACCGAGCCGGCGGTGGTGCGCGGGCCGGTGGAGTTTCACGAATGCGGTATTGCGGCGCGCGGGTGGTCGTTGGAAGCGTCGGCCTTGCCGGAGCAGCGTCATGATTGGTGGGCGGGTGGTCGCGTGCGGGCGGTGACGGCGAAATGGAGCGGCGGGAAAGCGGTGAGATTTCGACGCGAAAGCGGGGCGGACGAGCCGGGCGCGGCGGGTTGGGCGGCGTTGGTGAGGGGTGCGGCGCCGTTGACGCTGGCGGCGCGGGCGGAAGCAACGGTGTTGATCGATACGGAGGATTACCTCTGTGGGTTTCCGTTACTTGAATACGAAGGCGGTGCGGGCACGGTGGTGCGGTGGGAATGGGCCGAGGGGCTGTTTGAGCGGTTGGAGGGTGCGGTGCCGCCGAAGGGCCAACGTGACGAAATCGCGGGGAAGTTTTTCCACGGATTCGGCGAGCGCTGGATGCTGGCTGGAGGCCGGAGGCGTTGGGCGGGCGCGCCGTGGTGGCGGGCGGGGCGGTATATCATGTTGAGCGTAAAGGTGGGGGCGGAGCCGGTCGTGCTGCACGCGTGGGGAGTGGAGCGGACGGGGTTTCTGTTGCGCCGAACGATGGCGCTGACGACGAGCGACGAAACACTCGGGCCGGTGGTGGCGTTGAGTGAACGCGGGTTGCGGGCGTGCATGCACGACGTGTTCGTGGATTGTCCGTATTACGAGCAGATGATGTATGTGGCGGATACGCGCGTGCAGATATTGCTGGCCTATGTGTTTGGCGGGGAGGAGCGCCTGGCGCGGCGCGGAATGGAGCTGTTCGATTTCTCGCGGGGGCGCGGCGGATGGCCGGCGATGCGCACGCCGTCCGGCGAGCGGCAGGAGAGCGGGACGTTTGCGATGATCTGGCCGTGGATGCTGCATGATTATGCTCTCTGGCGCGACGATGGGGCGTGGCTGCGGACGCGCTTGCCTGGTTTGCGCGCGTTGATGGAAGGACTCGTCGCGGAGTCGGGGGCCGACGGGTTGCTGACGCGGCCGCCTGGCTGGCTGTTCATGGATTGGGTGCCGGAGTGGAAGGCGGGCTGGGCTCCGGGCACGCGAGTGCGGCCTGGCCGGAAATCAGCGTTGGTCAACCTGCAGTTTTTGCTGACGTTGCAGCGGGCGGCGGAGTTGGAGACGTGGGTGGGCGACGAGTCGATCGCGAGGCGCTGGCGGGAAGGGGGGGCGCGAACAGCGGCGGCGTTGGCGGCGCGATTTTGGGATGAGGCGCGTGGCGTGTGGGCCGACGACGAATCGCACGAGAGCTTCAGCCAGCATGCACAGGCACTGGCGGTTATAGCCGGCCTGCGCGTGCCGGAGGTCGGGCGGTGGGCCGACGCGACGGCGAACGGGTTGGCGGCCGCGACGATTTATTTTCAGCATTATTTATTCGAAGCGCTGGGCCGCGCCGGACGGGCCGACCTGATTCTGCCGCGGCTGGACTTGTGGCGCGGGCTGGTGAAGCAAGGCTTCAAAACGCCCGTCGAAAGTCCGGAGCCGGCGCGCTCGGATTGCCATGCGTGGGGCGCGCACCCGGTGTTTCATTTGCAGGCGACGATTGCGGGCGTGCGACCGGTGGAGCCGGGGTTTCGGCGCGTGCGGATTGCGCCGCAACCAGGAACGTTGACGCAGATCGAAACGGAGCTGCCGCATCCGCGCGGGCTGGTGAAAATGCGCGCCGACTTCGAAGGCGCGCGGGTGGAGGCGATCATCACGCTCCCGCCGGAAACGACAGGCGTGTTCGCGTGGCGCGGCCAGGAGGTCGAACTCCGCTCCGGCGTGCAGCGCGTGACGTTGGGCGTGTAGCCTTGGAGGTTGCGATGGCGGGCAGGTGAAAACGAAAACGGCGCGCCGCACGAGGCGGGGCGCCGTTAGGAAGGGAACGCGCGAATCGCTGTCGCCGACGTGGACGAGACGACAGGAGGCGGCGCGGGGATGTTTAGCTAATCATGTCGGCGACGAAGGCGCGTTCGTCGACCAGCTCTTTGTTCGTCGCGGCGATTTTCGATTGGGCGAAGGCGTCCATTTCGTAACCGGTGATGACTTCGTAGCTGCCGGGCGTGGTGGTGCGCACGGGCATGCCGGCCCAGACATTGGCATCGAATCCGTAACGGCCTTCGCTTTTCACGGCGACCGAGTGCACGGCGCCGGGAGTGACGAGGCTGCGGACGTGGTCGACGAGGGCGTTGGCGGCGGAGGCGGCGGACGAGGCGCCGCGGGCGGCGATGATGGCGGCGCCGCGTTTGCCGACGATTTCACAGAAGGGGCCTTGGAGCCAGGCGTCGTCCTTGATGACGGCGGGCGCGCTTTGGCCGTTGATCTTGGCGTGGGCGAACGCGGGAAACATCGTGGGGCTGTGGTTGCCGTAGATGAAGATGTCCTGCACCGCGGTGAGATCGACGCCGGTTTTTTTGGCGAGCTGGGTCTGCGCGCGGTTTTGATCCAGGCGGACCATCGCGGTGAAGCGTTCGGCGGGCAGGCGTTTGGCCTGCGAGGCGGCGATCATGCAGTTGGTGTTGGCGGGATTGCCCACGACGGCGACGCGCGCATCGGCGGCGGCGACGGCATCGATGACCTGGCCTTGGGCGATGAAGATTTTGCCGTTATCCTTGAGGAGATCGGCGCGCTCCATGCCGGGGCCGCGGGGTTTGGCGCCGATGAGGAGGCACCAGTTGGCATCTTTGAAGCCGACGCTGGCGTCGGAGGTTTGCACGATGCCTTTGAGGAGGGGGAACGCGCAGTCATCGAGCTCCATGGCGACGCCTTCGAGGGCTTTGATGGCCTTCTCGATCGGGGCTTCGAGGAGTTGGAGGATGACGGGCTGGTCAGGTCCGAACATCGCGCCGGAGGCGATGCGGAAAAGGAGGGAGTAGCCAATTTGGCCGGCGGCACCGGTCACTGCGACGCGAAGGGGAGATTTCATAAGAGTTTTCGGTTTAGCACAGAAGGCGCAGAGCGCACGGCGGAATTTCGCGGGGCGTGGCGAGTGAAGACGCGGTGGCGGGCGGAATAGATTCGGTTATGGCGAGTCGCGGCGGCGGGCGGACGACGTGAAGCGTCAGGCGAAGCGCGGCGCGAGGGCGGCGTGGAGTTCGCGGACGAGCGTCTCCGTGGTGGTCCAATCGATGCAGGCATCGGTGATGCTGACGCCGTAGCGAAGTTTTTCGCGGGGCTGGGGAAAGGGCTGATTGCCGGCGGCGAGGTTGCTCTCGATCATCGCGCCCATGATGGAGGTGTTGCCGGCGGCGATCTGGGCGAGGAGCTCGCGAATGACGTCGGGCTGACGGTCGGCTTGTTTGGCGGAGTTGTCGTGCGAACAATCGACGAGGATGGATTTGATCAATCCGGCTTTGGCGAGGAGCTGCTCGGTTTGGGCGATGTGCGCGGGAGAGTAGTTGGGGCCGGCCGAACCGCCGCGGAGGACGACGTGGCAATCGGGGTTGCCGCGGGTGACGATGGCGGAGGCGGAGCCGTCGAGGTTGATGCCTAGAAACGTGTGCGGTTGGGCGGCGGCTTTAATGGCGTTGATGGCCGTGGTGACGGAGCCATCGGTGCCGTTTTTGAACCCGAGCGGCATGGAAAGGCCGGAGGCCATTTGGCGATGGGTCTGGGATTCAGCGGTGCGAGCGCCGATCGCGGACCAGCAAATGAGGTCGGCGATGTATTGAGGCGTGATGGGATCGAGGAGCTCCGTCGCGGTGGGCAGGCCGAGGTCGAGCATCTCGCGGAGGAACGCGCGGGCGGTGCGAAGACCAGTGGCGATATCGTGCGACCCATCGAGGTGGGGGTCCATCACGAGGCCTTTCCAGCCCACCGTGGTGCGGGGTTTTTCGAAATACACGCGCATGACGATCATGACGCGGTCGGCGACCTCGCGGGAAAGGGCGGCGAGACGGCGGGCGTAGTCACGGCCGGCTTCGAGGTCGTGGATCGAGCAGGGGCCGACGATGAGAAGGAAGCGGCGGTCGTCCGTGAAGATCACCCGCTGGATTTCGCGGCGGACGCGCGTGACGAAGTCGGATTGGGCCTCGGTCTTGGGCAGTTCGCTGAGAAGAGCGGCCGGCGAAGGAAGGGCACGCGTTTCAACGACATTGATGTCGGACGTCTTTTGCATGAACGGGCCAGCTTGGCGGCGTCGGCGCGAGCGGGGCAAGCCCTGCTTCGGTCATCCGGGCGCGCCGGGGACGATAATTTCCGAAAAGGGGGCGAGAAACGCGGACAAAGGGCAAAAAAGTGGCCGGCCGCTTACCCCTAAGCGGCCGGCCTTTGCTTTCTTAGTTACCCCAAAACTCCCGCTAGGCGGGAGAAGTGAGAAAGTTGATGAGTTGATAAGTATTGAGTGGTGGGGCATCGTCAATACGAAGTTATCAAAATCTATCACTTCATTTTTTAATAATTTAAGACAAAGCACTTATGGCACTCAATTTTTCCGCTTCCCGGGCCGTGTTTTGGTGGCAACCGCGTGCGTGGCTGCGCGCAGAAGGGGAGGATGCTGCCAGTTTTTTGCAGGGACAGTTTACCAACGACCTGCGAAACAGCGATGAGCGGGGCGTTTACGGACTCTGGCTGAATCAGAAAGGGAAGGTCGTGGCAGACAGTTTTGTCCTGCGCGGGGCTGAAAGGGGCGCCTGGGGGATCGGCAGTTATTTTTCGGCCGGCGAGACGATTAGGGAAAGGCTTGAGGCCTATGTCATTGCCGATGACGTAACGTTGATCGACGAAACATCGGGATGGCGCGGAGTGACGTTGGGCGGACGCACGGAGGAATGGGGCGAGGTTTCAGAGCGGCTCCGTGGCGCGGGCGCATGGGCGTTGCGTGCCCGGCGCGGCGCGGGGGAGTGGAGCGAATGGGCGTTTCCCGCGGGGATGCAGGCGGACGTGGAGGCGTGGTGCGCGGACGCGGAGGTGTTAACGGAGCAACAGATGGAACGACTGCGGATCGAAGCGGGGATTCCGGCGATACCGCGGGATGTGGGTGCGACCGATCTGCCGAACGAGGCGGGTTTGGAGAAGGTCGCGATTTCTTATACGAAAGGGTGCTACTTGGGGCAGGAAGTGATGGCGCGGTTGAAGGCGATGGGGCAGGTGCGGCGGAGAGTGCGGCGCGTGCACGGCGATGGACCGGTGCCGGTCGCACCGACGCCGTTGTGGCAGGGCGAGCGGGCGGTCGGGGAACTGCGATCGGTGGCTGCGACGGAGAGCGGATTCGTGGGACTGGGGATGTGCGCGTTGCTCCATTTGCGCGAGGGCGAACCGGTGCAGATCGGTGGAGCGGGCGGAGCGAACGCGATGGTCGACGGGGACGCGGCGGAGTGAATCGGCCGCGTGGCGTGAGATAGGTTTGACCCGATGGCGGCGGGGTTGCTTCGCTGCGGTGCTTTTCCGCGTGCCATGAACAAAGCCGAACTTATCCACGAGGTCCAAAAGCGCATGGGGGCGGAAACGTCCCGGGCGTCGGCGGAGCGGGCGGTGGAAGCGGTCTTGGGCGCCGTGGCGAGCGGAATCAAGCAGGACAAGCAGGTGCAGATCGTGGGATTCGGGGCGTTTGCCGTGACGCGGCGCGCGGCGCGGCGCGGTTTCAATCCGCACACGAAAAAGCCGATGACGATCAAGGCGATGAAGACCGTGCGATTCAAGCCGGGCACGGAGTTGAAAGCGGCCTTGTAACGCATCCACGCGGCGCGCGACGTATTTCATGCAGCAAACGCTTTCGGCAGAATTTCAAAAACGGTTTGGCCGCGCTCCGGTGGCGGTCACGCGGGCGCCGGGGCGCATCGAATTCATCGGCAATCATACCGATTACAACGGAGGCACGGTGCTGGGCGCGGCGATCGATCGCGCGGTGTGGGTGGCGATTGCGCCGCGGGGGGACGGGCGGCGGCGGTTCGTGAGCGCGGATCGTGAGGACGCGGTGGACTTGGGGGTGGCGGAACTGAGCCGGCAGGTGGGCGGAAAAAGTTGGGCGAATTATCCGCTGGGTGTGCTGACGGCGCTGGAGGCGTTGGGGCGGCAGGTGCCGGCGGGGTTTGATTATCTGGCGATGACGGATGTGCCCTCCGGCGCGGGTTTGAGCAGCAGCGCGGCGATCGAATTGGCGTCGGCACTGGCGTTTTTCGAGCTGACGGGAGAGCAGCCGGACCGCGAGACGGTCGTGAAAATCGGGCGGCATGCGGAGAATCATTTCGTGGGCGTGCCGTGTGGGATTCTCGACCAAGGCGTGTCGGGTTTCGGGCGCGCCGAGCATTTGGTGTTCATCGATTGCCGCGGGCCGTCGTTCGACACGGTGCCACTGCCGGGCGGCGTGCAGTTTTGGATTTTCAACACGCACACGAAGCACGCGCTGGTGGACGGGCTTTATGCGGCGCGTCACGCGGAGTGCATGGCGGCGGCGAAGGTGCTGGGCGTGGCGTTGCTCGCGGATGCGACGCCGGAGCAGGTGGAGGCGCACCGGGCGGCGCTCGGCGAGACGTCTTACAAGCGCGCGAAGCATGTGGTGGAGGAGATCGCGCGCGTGACGGGTTGCGTGGCGGCGTTGGAAAAACGCGACCTCGGGCGCGTGGGCGAATTGCTGACGGCGTCGCATCGCAGCTCGCAGCGGCTGTTCGAGAACAGCACCGCGGAACTGGATTTTCTCGTGGATACGCTGATTGCGGAAAACGGCGTGCAGGGCGCACGGCTCACGGGCGGTGGTTTCGGGGGCGCGGTGATGGCGATGACGAGCGGGGCGTTTGACGCGAGGGCGGCGGAGCGGGTGCGCGCGGCGTATGCGCGGAAGTTTCATGTCGAGCCCGAGGTGCTGGCGTGCCGCACGGCGGACGGCGCGAAAACAATGTGGCGCGCATGAGGCGCGCGACGCAGCCTCGCAGGCAGTGAAGGCGAAACTCGAAGAGGCGCGGCGTTTGCTGGGCGCGTTGCAGGATCACATTCGCGACACGTTGATCGCGGCGCGGGAGCGCGAGGCGAGCAAGTTTGCCCGCATCGCGGCCGTGACGGCGGCGGACACGATTTACCACGTGGACAAGCTGAGCGAGGACGCGATCTTCGCGTGGTTCGAGGCGCACTGGCCGGCGGCGTGGCCGGTGGAGCTCGTGATGGAGGGCATCGAAGACGGCGACGAAGTGACGTTCCCGCGCGGCACGCCGGCGGCGAAGACGGTTTTCAAGTGCATCCTCGATCCGATCGATGGCACGCGAAACCTGATGTATGACAAACGGCCGGCGTGGATTCTCACCGGACTCGCGCCGCAGCGGGGGAAGCGCACGCGGCTCGGCGACATCGTCGTGGCGGTGATGACGGAATTGCCGACGAGCAAACAATGGCGCTCGGATCAGGTGAGTGCGATCCGGGGGCGCGGACGCCGCGGACTCAGGGCCGAGGCGGTCGATGTGAGGGATGCAGCGCGGGCACGGACGCGATGGACGCCGCGGCCTTCGCAAGCGAAGGATTTCCGGCACGGGTTTGCGTCGTTGGCGCGTTTTTTCCCGGAGGGCAAGGTGTTGACCGCCCAGATCGAGGTGGCGTTGTGGGAGGAACTTTACGGGGTCGGGAGTTCGAGTTCGCCGCTGGTGTTCGACGACCAATACATCACGACGGGCGGGCAGATTTACGAGCTGCTCGTGGGGCACGACCGGATGTTGGGCGACTTGCGGCCGCAGGTGTTTGCAAAGCTGGGTTTGTCGTCGTCGCTGGCATGTCATCCTTACGACATTTGCACGGCGTTGATCTTGGAGGAGGCGGGCGGGATCATCGAGACACCGGCGGGCCGGCCGTTGTCGGCGCCGCTCGACACGACTTCGCCGGTGTCGTGGATCGGGTTCGCGAATCCGGTGTTGGCGCGGACGGTGCGGCCGATTTTGCGGCGGTTGATGCGCGAATATCTGGGGTGAACGTCGCGCGGCGGCGGTTGAGGGCTTTACGCGGCGAGGTGTTGGCGTAAACGTGGCGGCTCTTCTATGGCCCCGACTTTTACCCTGGGAATCGATTACGGAACGAATTCAGTGCGCGCGCTCGTCGTGCGCACAAGTGACGGAGCAGAGTTCGGCTCGGCGGTCGCGAACTACCCGTCGGGCCGGCAAGGGGTGTTGCTCGATCCGAAGGATCACAACGTGGCGCGGCAGCATCCGGGCGATTATCTCGTCGGCCTGGAGCAAAGCGTGCGCGGCGCGCTGGCGGCGGCGAAAAAGAAGCGAGGGTTTGCGGCGACGCAGGTGGTGGGGATCGGCGTGGATTCGACGGGATCGAGCCCGATGCCGGTCGATGCGCAAAACCGGCCGCTCGCGTTGGACAAGAAGTGGAAGAAAAATCTGCACGCGCAGTGCTGGTTGTGGAAGGATCACACAAGCGTGCGCGAAGCGGCGCGCATCACTACGGCGGCGGCGGAGCACCGGCCGCACTACATCGCGAAGTGCGGCAACACGTATTCATCGGAATGGTTTTGGGCGAAGATCTGGCATTGTCTGAACGTGGCGCCGGCGGTGTTCGACGCGGCGTATTCGTGGGTCGAACTGGCGGATTGGATCCCGTCGGTGCTCGCGGGCGCGGATATGCCGGCGAAGGTGATGCGCGGCGTGTGTTGCGCGGGGCACAAGGCGCTTTACAGCGACGAATGGGGCGGGTTGCCGGACAAGGATTTTCTCGCGCTGCTCGACCCGAAGCTCGCGGAGCTGCGCGACCGGTTGTATGAGAAAGCGCACGACGCGACCGTGCCGGCGGGAAAGTTGAGCGCGGCGTGGGCGAAGAAGCTGGGTTTGCCGGCGGGGATTCCCATCGGGATCGGCGAGATGGATGTGCACTATGGCGCGATCGGTTGCGGCGTCGCGGAAGGCGTGCTCGTGAAAGTGATCGGCACGTCGACGTGCGACTGCGCCGTGGTCTCGGCGGACAAAACCGTGCAGGACATCCCGGGGATCTGTGGCATCGTGAAGGGTTCGATTCTGCCGGGTTATTACGGCATCGAAGCGGGCCAGTCGGCGGTCGGAGATATTTTCAAGTGGTGGGTGGAGGGGGTTTGTGGCGGCGACGGCGCGGCGCATGGGGCGCTCACGAAGGCGGCGGCGAAACAAAAGCCGGGCCAGGCGGGTTTGCTCGCGCTCGATTGGAACAACGGCAACCGCACGATTCTCGTCGATCAACAGCTCACGGGTTTGCTGCTCGGGCAGACGCTCTACACGACGTCGGCGGAAATCTACCGCGCGTTGATTGAAGCGACGGCGTTTGGCGCCCGGGCGATTTTGGAACGCATTCAAAATTACGGCGTGCCGGTCAACCGGATCGTGTGTGCGGGCGGCATCGCGGAGAAAAATCCGATGTTGATGCAGATCTACGCCGACATCACGGGCTGCACGATGCAGGTGTCGGGTTCGTCGCAGGCGTGCGCGCTGGGCTCGGCGGTCGCGGCGGCGGTGCTCGCGGGGGCGCACAAGAGTTACCCGGCGGCGCAAAAGGCGATGACGTCGGTGAAGGCGAAGGGCTACCGGCCGATCACGGCGAACCGGAAGGTTTACGATCAGCTTTACGGTCTTTACCGGCGCGTGCATGACGCGTTCGGCGGATTGAATCAGAACGCTGATCTGTCGCGCGTGATGAAGGAGCTGCTTGAAGTGAAGCGCCGGGTGGCGAGCATCCAGTAGCGGGTAGCGCGAATCATCCGTGGCGCGTTTTTGCCGCTCGCGGGGTGCTGTTCCTGCTCCCTGCTCATCACTCCTCTCTGAACTGTTCCCCGTCCCTTTTTCCCCATGAAACTTCTCTCTACTCCTGAAATTTGGCTGCTGTGCGGTTCCCAGCATCTTTACGGTCCGGGCCCGTTGAAGCAGGTCGCGGCGAACGCGCAGGAAGTCGCGAACGCCTTGGCGGGTTCGAAAAAGCTGCCGTTGAAAACGGTGTTCAAGGCGCTGCTCACGACGCCGGACGAAATCACCAACGTGATGTTCGAGGCGAATCGCGACGCGAATTGCGCCGGCGTGATTCTGTGGATGCACACGTTTTCGCCGTCGAAGATGTGGGTTCGCGGGCTGGGCGTGTTGAGCAAGCCGTTCGTGCATCTGCACACGCAGTTCAACCGCGATCTGCCGTGGAGCACGATCGACATGGATTTCATGAATCTCAATCAGGCCGCGCACGGCGACCGCGAGGCGGGGTTCATTCACACGCGGATGCGGCTCGGGCGGAAGGTGGTCGTCGGCCATTGGTCGGATCCGGAGGTGCAGGAGCGGCTCGGCGCGTGGATGCGCGCGGCGCGGGCGTGGCACGACTGGCAGGGCGCGAAGTTCTGCCGTTTCGGCGACAACATGCGGTCGGTGGCGGTGACCGAGGGCGACAAAGTGGCGGCGGAGATGCGGTTTGGTTTTTCGACCAACGGCTACGGCGTGGGCGATCTCGTGGCGAAGATGGCGGAGCACGCGATCGATCCGAAGGAAATCGACGCGTTGTGCGCCGACTACGAAAAGACGTATCGCGTGGCGGCGGCGTTGAAAAAGGGCGGCGCGCGGCACGAGGCGTTACGTTATTCGGCGCGCATCGAGATTGGGCTGCGGGCGTTTCTGGCGGAAGGAGGCTTCAAGGGCTTCACAACGACGTTCGAGGATTTGCACGGGTTGCGGCAATTGCCGGGCGCGGCGCCGCAGCGGTTGATGGCCGACGGCTACGGTTTCGCGGCGGAAGGCGATTGGAAGACGGCGGCGCTGCTGCGCGCGATGAAAGTGATGGGCGAGGGGTTGAAGGGCGGCACGTCGTTCATGGAGGACTACACGTATCATCTTTCGCCCAAGGGGCATCAGGTGCTCGGCGCGCACATGCTGGAAATTTGTCCGACGATCGCGGCGACGAAGCCGACGATGGAAATTCATCCGCTCGGGATCGGCGGAAAGGAAGATCCGGTGCGATTGGTGTTCGATGCGGCGGCGGGGCCGGCGCTCAACGCGTCGCTGGTGGATCTGGGCAATCGTTTCCGGCTGATCGTGAATGAAGTGAAGGCGGTGCCGACCCCGAAGCTGCCGAAGCTGCCGGTGGCGCGCGCGGTGTGGGAGTGTCAGCCGGATTTCAAGACGGCGTGCGCCGCGTGGATTTACGCGGGCGGCGCGCATCACACGGGTTACAGTTACGCGGTGACGACGGAGATGCTGGAGGACTTTGCGACGATCGCGGGGATCGAGCTGGTGACGATCAACGCCGACACGAAGCTCGGTGACTTCAAACAGACGCTGCGGAACAACGAAGTGTATTACCACCTCGCGCAGGGACTGCGGGGGTGAGGCGAGCAAGGAATTGATGCTGCGAATCGAAAAGGCCGCGGTTGACGGTTCGCCGCATCGCCTCGGTGCTTTGCCCGCGCCTGCGGGGCGACCGAATGGAGTCGGCGCCAAAATGAGTGCGCAGGTGAAAAGGCGCGTTGTCTCGCGCGCGTGTTCCGATTGACCTTCACGCATGCTCGAAGAACTGAAACGCGAGGCTTATGAGGCGAATGTGGCGCTGCCGCGGCATGGGTTGATCAACCTGACGTTTGGCAACGCGTCGGCGGTCGATCGCGCGAAGGGCATTTTCGCCATCAAGCCGAGCGGAGTCGACTACGCCGCGCTCACCGCCGATGACATGGTGCTCGTCGATTTCGACGGGAAACGCGTCGAGGGGAAACTCAATCCGTCGTCGGACACGCCGACGCACCGGCGGCTGTTGCTCGCATGGCCGCAGCTTGGCGGCGTGGTGCACACGCATTCATCGCACGCGACGGCGTTCGCCCAGGCGGGACGCGCGATTCCGATTTTCGGGACGACGCATGCGGACTACTTCGCGGGGGATATTCCAGTGACGCGCAAGATGACGCTGCAGGAAATCGCGGCCGCTTACGAATGGGAAACAGGCAACGTAATCGTCGAGCGCTTCGCAGCGGGAAAGCTCGATCCGCTGGATTTCCCCGCGGTGCTCGTGAACCGGCACGCGCCGTTTACGTGGGCGGCGACGGTGGCGAAAGCGGTGGAGGTCGCGGTGGCGGTGGAGTGCATCGCGCAGATGGCGCTGATGTCGTTGCAACTCGAGCCGACGCTGGCGCCGATCGAGGACGAGTTGCTACAAAAGCATTTTAAGCGGAAGCACGGCGCGGGAGCGTATTACGGGCAGACGTTGGCGGGATGATTTGTTCGGCGCTGACGCGCGTTTGAGCACGGTAGGGTGTCGACCAAGACGTGGGGGCACGGAGTACACAGAGCTCCGACACCGAGGAAGCTGGAGGCCGCCGAGTATTGGGGGGCGCGGGAGGCGGATTTTCGCCGGGGTTGTCTCCGCGCTTCGTAGTCTGGACGGCCCGACGATTTTGTTTGGCCGAGGCTGGAATGTGCGGGCTACAGCAGTCCGCGGAGAGGGGCGAAGTAGGCGGCGACCCAGTCGTGGAAAAAGAGAAAGTGGGCGAGTCCGCCGAGGGCGAGCATGGGCCCGAAAGGAATGTGGACGCCGAGGCCGAGCGCGGCGGGTTCGCCTTCGGGCGTCTCGGCGCGGGGCGCCACGGTGGCGGCGCGGCCGGTGAGTTTTTGCCAGATGAGGGCGAGCGCGAGCCAGACGGTGCCGATCACGGCGCCGCCGAAAATCGCGAACACCGCGCCTTGCCAGCCGGTGAAGGCGCCGATCGCGCCGATGAATTTCACGTCACCGAAACCCATCGCTTCTTTTTTCAACGCCGCTTCGGCGAGGAGCGCGATCCAGAGGACGAGTCCGGAGCCGGCGAGGAGGCCGACGAGGGCGTCGACGCCGGAGCGAAAACTATCGAGGAGAAAAAAGTCGCCGTGATGGCCATGCAGGGCGGGCACGGCGAAGGAGAGGACAACGCCGATCACGCCGCCGCCGAGGGAAAACACGTCGGGGATTTCGAGGTGATCGAGATCGATAAACGTCGCGGGCAGCAGCAGGCCGACAAACACCATGCCGCAGAGGGCTTTCGCGGGCGGAAACAAGACCCAGCACGCGAGGAAGAGGGCGGCGGTGAGGAGTTCGACGAACGCATAGCGAAACGCGTAGGGGCGACCACAGCAGCGCGCGCGGCCGCGGAGTATGAGCCAGCTTAAAATCGGAATGTTGTCATACCACGCGATGGGCGCACCGCAGGCGCAGTGCGAGCCGGGTGAGACGATCGACTCGTGTTTCGGTAGCCGGTAGATGACGACGTTGAGAAAACTGCCGATGCAGGCGCCGAAGACGAAAACCACAGCCGCGAAAAACCACGGAAAGGCGGCGTTGATTTCGGTGAAGGCGTGGGTCATGCGGGCGGGAGGCGACGTTCGGCGTCGCGACGGCCCGAAGCAAGTCAGCTCTCATCGGGATCGATGAGAGCTGACGCCTGACTTGACCGACCTTCACCCGTCAGGCCGACGAGGCGAGGTGTCGAGAGTGACCGGACGCGTTCAGTCGAGGAAGTAGGTCTCCAGGAGGACGTCGCCGCTGTCGCTGGCGCTGGAACCGGTGATGACGGCGGTGTAAACGCCGGGATCAACGGTGACGATGACGGCGGAATCTTTGCTGCCGGCGATCAACGGGAAGGCGCCGCTCTGGATCGCCGCCAATTCAAGATCGGAGGCGGCCGCTGAATCGGACGACCAGTTGTCGTTGGATTTCACAGCCTGACCGTTTTTGAAGATGGTGAGTTTGGGGTCGTTGAGCGTGTTGGAGACCCCGTAGGTGGCCAGGCCCGGGCCGACCGCACGGATCAGGACGCGACGGGGAACGTTGCCGCCGACGACCCAGCCGGCGATCGCGCTGCCGCCAGCGGCGAGGGTGCTGCGGTTGGACATGTTGACGAGAGGCGCGGGCGCGGGCACGCGAGCGATGACGAAGGTGCCTGACTGCGTTTTGCCACTGCCGTAGTCGGCCGCGAACGTGCCAGCCGTGGGGCTGCTGAACGTGAGGTCGAGCGTGAGATCGCCGCCGCCCGATTGCGGCTCGACGATCTCGGCGGTCGTCGCGCCGGTTTTGGTGTAGGTGTAAGCGACGGGATCGCTGACGGGCGCGTCGGTCGTGGAGAGCGTATGGTCCATGCCGGCGCCGGTGAAGACAACGCTGAGCGTGCCGTTGCCGTTGATGCCACCGGTGCTGCCGGTGAGTGTGCCGTTGAAGAGCACGTTGGCAAAGTTGGCGGGCGAGGTGTCCGCGGGGACGGCGTAAGCGGTCAGGCCGGCGGCGGCGAGTCCCGCGCAGGTGGCGAGCAGGCGAAAAGTTTTTGATATCATGGGAGGAGGGCGCACGCGAAACGACCGGTAAGGACCGGGGTGGCGTGCAAACAGAGGTTTTAGTGGATGGAGCCGTTGAGGCCGTTGGGGAAGAAGCCGCCTTGCGACGCGCCACCGCTGAGGTAGACGACGTCGAGCACTTGGCGCGGCGTGCGGCTGAACGCGATGCCGTTGGCGTCGGTCGGCACGATATTGGCGACGCCACCGGCGGTGATGCCTTGATCAACTTCGGTCGAGGCGGCGGCGTCGCGAAGATCCGAAATCGCCTGGGCCGCCTGGCGGCCGGCGCTGCCGGACTGATAGAGCAGCGTGCGGATGGTGCCGGCGTGATATGCTTCGACGGCGAGGATGCCGGCGGCGGCTTCGAGATACGTTTTGTTGGAGATGAGCGGGGCGCCACCTTTGTAGGCGGTGACTCCGACGTCTTCGAAGACGAACGCGCCGACGAGGAACGAGGCTTCGTCGGCGAACGGATCGAAACCGGAGCCGAGGCCCGCGGCTTGGGCGGCGGCGGCGAAACTTTCGCGGAGGTTGATGGCGGGGCGTGCGACGGGGGTGCCGCCGGCGGCGATGATGGCGGCGCGCAGGAAGCCGACGTGGGCGCGTTCATCGCTGGCGATTTCCGTGGCGTATTCACGAACCGCAGCCGTGGTGAACGGCACGGCCGGATTGGCTTTGACGGTGGTGCTGCCGGCGGTGCCGGAGCCGTTGACGCCCAAACCGAAGGTCTCGATGCCGCGGCCGTCCACGGCGTAGGAATAATATTCCGCTTCGAGGTATTCGAGGTTGAGCGCGAAATTGAGCACGGCGGCGTCGGTGGGGCTGACGGAGGCGCTTTTGGCGAAATCGGCGGCGAGGCGATTGCCGGACAATCGCAGCGCGGCGACGCCGAGAGCGCCGAAGCCGAGGGTTTTCAAGACCGAGCGACGCGTGGTGGGCGTCGTCAGGGTGCGCGTCAATTCAGCGCGGAGAGGTAAGGAAGACATGAATCGGAATTTTGAGGATTGAGAGGCGGCAGCGGGGGCCGTTCGTCGACCCAGCTTGCCTCAAGAGGGAATACGCCCGCCGGACGCCGATTGGATGCACGATAAAAGAAATGAAAGCTGCAGGGCACAGGGAACCACCGGCTATATCATCGCGACATGCGGTGCGCAGTTGCGCGGGAGGAGAATCGCCCTTTATCTGTGCCATGCAGTGCCGCGGGCCAATCGCACAGGACAGGGAGCGCGAGGTTAAACCCTGACGTGGGCCCATGGAATCAAGCGCCGAGTCGAACGAGGAGTTGAGTGCGGGATTGGTGAGCCGGATCGCGCGCGGGGACGAGGAGGCGTTTGGGACGCTTTATGATGCGCTTTCGCCGCGGTTGTTCGGCTTGGTGTGTGCGATCCTCGCCGACGCGGCCGAGGCGGAGGACGTGATGCAGGAGTGCTTTCTGCATGTGTGGAACAACGCGCACCGCTTCGATCCCGCGCGAGGGAGCGTCACTACGTGGTTGTTCCTGCTTTTCCGCAGCCGGGCGATCGACCGCCGGCGGAGGCATCGGCGGCGGGAAGGCCATGTTGAACTTTCGGGCATGACGGAAAGCAGTTCGCCCTTTGATCTCGCAACGGTGCCGGGCCAAGGCGCGCCGGCAGGGGAGGACGGTATCATCCACGCCGCGCTGCACGATTTGCCGGAGGATCAGCGGCGCGCCATCGACCTGGCGTTTTTCGGCGGGTTGACACACCACGAGATCGCCACCCAGTTGGCGACGCCCGTTGGCACCATTAAGGCGCGTATCCGGCGCGGCCTGATGCGGCTGGCGAGTCTCTTGGCTGATCCGGCATGAACGAAGAACGCACAGAAACCGCTTCGCTTTACGTGCTCAACTTGCTTGAGCCGGAGGAAGCGCGGGCGTTCGAACAAGCACTGCGCGCAGATCCGGCGCTGGCGGAACTCGTGCGCAAACTCGAAGCCGGCGCGGCGACGCTCGCCGCGAGGGTGCCCCCGCGGACGCCGCCGCCGCGCGTGCGCGAGCAGGTGTGGGCCGCGATTCAGGCGTCGAAACCCGCACCGCGCAAAGTGCCGCGGGTGGCGTGGTTGGGTTGGTGGGCGGCGGCGGCTTTTGCGGCCATTGCCGTATTACTGGGCGTCGATCGCGCACGCGTGTCGCGAACGCCGGCCGTGGATCCGGTGGCGACATCGCTGGCGCGATTGCAGGTGGCGACGCTGGCGCCGTCGGCTCAAGGGCCGGCCAAGGGTTCGGCGGCGGTGGCGTGGGATCAGGCGCAGCAACGCGGGGTGATTACCGTGGAAAATCTGCCGGACGCCGGGGCGGGGCATGATTACCAACTGTGGGTCATCGACCCGAGCTACAAAGTGCCGGTGAGCGCAGGCGTGCTGGCGGTGACGGACGGGAAGGCCCAGAGCGAATTTTCGACCGCAAAGGTGATCGCGGCGGCGCAGAAGTTTGCGATCAGTCTCGAGCCGAAGGGCGGATCCGCGACACCGACCGGCGCGATCGTGATGATCGGACCGTGACGGGTGGCGGCGCGCGACGCGGTGGAGCTGGCGCTTTATCGCAGAGAACGGAATCGATCGGCGGCGAATAAATCAGCGGCGCCAAATCATCCGAGCGCAGAGCGATCACGGAGCGATGTCGCGGCAGAAGACCCGTGAGCCGCTCGCAGCGGAGGCGAGGGCGGCGAGATTGAAGCGGAGGGTTTGCGCGGCGGCGGCGAGCGAGCAAAGCCGCGGCGGCTGGCCTTCGAGTTGATCGAGAAACGCGTTGGCTTGGGCGATGAAGTGCGTGTCGCGTTCCGCGGGTTCGACTTGATGCCACGTCCACGCGGCGGCGCCGGCGGGAAAGACGCCCCAGCGCTGGCGATGCAGTTCGATGCGCACGCTGCCGCCGGCGGCGTTGAACTGCAGGGTGGTTTCGTTGGGCGCTTGAAATTGATTGAGCGTGTAGCTGGCGAGGGCGGCGCCGTGGCGCGCGGCGACATGCACGGTGTCTTCGACCTCGACGCCCGCGAGGGAGAGGTGCGCGCAGTCGGTGAGCACGCTGTCGGTCGGTCCGAGGACGCTTTCGACCCAGTTGGCCAAGTGGGTGAGCGCGTCCTGAATCGCGCCGCCGCCCGTGCGGTGATCGCGGTAGTAAGTCTGCGCGTAGGCGGGGCGCAAGAGATTGAACGCCTGGCCGGACGTGGCAACGGCTTGGAGGACGGGGCCGAATTCGCCGCCGGCGAGAAACGCGCGGGCTTCGCGCAGGGCGGGGAAAACGTGGTAAACGTAGGCGACGGCGAGTTGGCGGCGAGATTGCGCGAGCGTGTGCTCGAGGAGATCGAGACCGGCGAGGGAATGGGAGAGCGGTTTCTCGACGAGCACGTGCTTGCCCGCGGCGAGGGCGGCGGTGGCGAGGGGCAGATGCGAGGGCGCGGGCGTGCAAACCACCACCGCGTCGAACGGCTCGGCCAAGGCGGCGGTGGCGTCGGTGCGGGTGGCGACGCCGTAGGTGTCGGCCATGCGTTGCAGGAGAGCGGGGTTGGCCTCGCAAGCCGTGACGTGGGCGCGGCCCGTGCGTTGAAAGCAACGCAGGTGACGTTCGCCAATGCTGCCGCAACCGACGATCAGGACGGAGTGCATGCGGGCGACGAGACGCGCGGAGGACCGGCGGGCGGGCGCGGGGTATTCACGAGTAAGCGGAGATTCCGGCTTGTGTGGGTGCGCTTCAATTTCAATTTTCGATTCACTGTGCGCAGCGGAGAACCGAATTCCGCCGACCACCCTTTCCCCATGAAATTCACGGCGCGCTGGCTGCTTTTCCCTTCGAGTCTTTTATTGAGCATGATGCAGGCGAAAGACGGAGCTGCTTCCGATTCGCTGGTACCGGCCATCGCCGACCAGGCGCCGCACGTCATTCTCGGCGACAAGCGGGTGAGCGTGACGTTTGGCGAACGCCGGTTGGTGCTGGCTGGCGGGCTGCAACCGTCGCTGCTGGCGACGGGGACCGGGACGCTGGTCGTGCAGGCGCAAGGCGTGGAGAAACCTTTTGCGGCGAAGCGCATCTCCTATCCCAGCGCGATCGGCACGGTGATTTCGCGCGACGAAGGAAAGACGTGGTCGCGCATCCCGCTGAAGCCGGGAGAAAACGGGTTGAACATGGAAGGCGGTGCGGTGCAGTTGCGCGACGGGACGATTGTGGCGCTCGATACCTATGTCACTCCGGCGGAGAAGCCGGGGCATGGACTGGGCGAACGTTACATTTCGCGGGACGACTGGCGGACGCTGGAGGGGCCGGAGGAGATCACGTTCACGTTGCCGGGCGTGCGCTTCCACGGTTCGAGCGACGACTACGGTCGCACGCATGAAGCGGTCCGTCTGCACCGACGGATCCTCGAGCTGCCGAATGGCGATCTGCTTGCGACACTCTACGGCTGGTTCGAAGGCGACACAACGCCTGCGGCCTATAGGGCGACCATGCATCGCACGCGTGCAGTGCTGCTGCGATCGAAGGATCGCGGGAAGAGCTGGAGCATGGTGTCGACAATCGCGGCGGGCGCGGACGTGGGCACTGAAGGTTACGGCGAACCGGCGCTTGTGCGCATCGGGACGGGCGAGCACGCAGGCCGACTGATTTGCCAGATGCGCACGGGCTACGAGTTGCGAGAAGCAATTTCGGATGATGACGGGCAGACCTGGAGCGCCGCCCGCCCGCGGACGTTTGCGGGCCGTGACGTGCGAGCGAGGCAGAACTGGATCGGGATGTTTGGCGAGATGCGCAACCAGCAGGGGGAGCGACTGGCCGACCGGCCGGACGAGTTGATCGCATCCATCGTCGATCCTGATTTGCTGGAGTTGCGCAGCGGCGTGTTGGTGGCGGCATTCGGGATGCGTGTGCCGGCGCGGAATTGCTGGACGCGCTGGGAGCATCCGTGGAACGGCAACTACCTGGCCTTCAGTCTCGATCACGGCGAGACGTGGAGTCACGTGATACAACTCACCTCCGGCGTGTTGACGACGCATTACATGGCGATCGAAGAGTTGCCGGGCACGAACCGTTTCTTTGTCGCCTACGATCTCGGCGCATGGGGTAGCGCGCAAGGGCGATCGGTCTTCGGCCGCACAGTGGAGCTGACGACCTCGATGCCGTGAAGCCGGTGCCACCCCGGCGGTTGCCCAGGGGCAAGGGTGGTGTTTTTGCTTTTGCGGAGCGCGGCGACCATGAGCGGCACAGGGGAGCGGCGGGCGGAGGCGTTGACACGACGGGGAGTCGTTCTACGGGTAGCGAGCCGGCGGAATGCGCCGCCTTTTCAATCATGCAAAAGCCAAAGCTGACGGGCGGAGTGTGGTCGGCGACGCCGACGCCGTTAACCAAGGAGCGGCGCGTGGATGCGGCGTCGGTCGAACGGCTGGTCGAGCATCACGTGGCGCTGGGCGTCACGGGCATGATGCTCGCGGGCACCTGCGGCGAAGGGCCGTGGCTGCGGCTGGCGGACCGGGAGACGTTGACGCGCACGGCGGTGGCGGCGAATCGCGGGCGGTTGCGGCTGGCGGTGCAGGTGACGGACAATTCGGCGGCGCGCGTACTGGAAAACATCGAACGCGCGGCGGCGTGGGGCGCGGAGGTCGCGGTCGTGGATGTGCCGTGGTTTTTTCTCAACGGGACGCCGGAGCGGAAGGTCGCGCACTTTCGCGAGATCGCGCAGCGCAGCGCGTTGCCGATGGGATTTTACGATCGCGGAACGGCGAGTCCGCAGGCGGTGCCGGACGAGCGGCTGGCGGAAATTCTGGCGGAGCCGAACATCGCGATGGTGAAGGACAGTTCGCGTTCGCCGGCGCGGCGGGAGATTTTTTTGCAGGCGCGAGCGGCGCGGCCGGGACTGGTGCTGCTTGATGGCGACGAGTTCGATTGCGTGAGTTATCTGGAGGCCGGTTACGACGGGCTGCTGCTGGGCGGCGGAATTTTTAATGCAGCGATCGCGCGGCGGCTCCTCGCGGCGGTGCGCGCGGGCGACCGGGTGGCGGCGGAGCGCGAGCAGGCGCGGATGAACGACCTGATGTGGCGCGTTTACGGCGGCCCGAAAATCGAGTGCTGGCTCACGGGGCTGAAGGAGCTGCTGGTGCAGATGGGCCTTTTCGCGACGAACGTGAGCCTGCTCGATTATCCGCTGACGGAATCGTGTCGCGCATCGATCGCGGCGGCGGTGAGCGGGGCGGACGGCGAGGGGTTTCGGGCGGATCTGCTGCCGGGCGCGAAGTGAGGACGCGATGAACGCCGAACCCGATCCGCTGCCGTATCGCGACACGAAGCCGCAGGGCTCGGCGGATTTCTATTTCGCGATCAACGCGACGTTCCGGTTCATCCTCGGGCGGTTGGGCGCGGAGGCGTGGCGGCGTTATCTGGCGGAGATGGGGCGGGATTATTTCGCGCCGGTGAACGCGGCGTGGCGGCAGGGGGGATTGCGGGCGGTGGCGAGGTATTGGCGGGCGTTTTTCGCGGCGGAGCCGGGGGCGGTGGTGGAAGTCATCGAGAGCGCCGATCGCGTGGAGATTGTCGTGAAGGAATGTCCCGCGATCAAACACTTGCGGGCGGGGCAGCGGGAGATCGTGCGCGAGTATTGCCAGCATTGTTATCACTTGGGCGCGGCGCGGGCGGAGACGGCGGGGTTGACGATGCGATTGGCCGGAGGCAACGGCGCGTGCCGGCACACGTATGCGCCGCCGGGGGTGTTCGTCGCGCCGCAGGAGATGAGCGCGATCGCGGAGGCGACGTCATGATCGGCTGCTACGATTTTTGCGCGCACTACGAGTGGACGTTCGGATGGATCGAGCGGGAAGGCGGGCACGCGTTGGTGCGCGAGTATTGGAACGAGGCGATCAACCACGACAGCCAGCGGCATGCGCGGGAGTTGATCGCGCGCGAAGGTTTTGCGGGCATGCAAAAATATTGGGGGCACACGCTGCTCGAGGAGTCGCCGAGCCTGGGGTTCAACATCAGCCGCGGGCCGGAGGTGTTTCGCATCGATTTTCACGACTGTCCGTCGCGGGGTTTTTTGCTGCGCAACGGCGTGAAGAACTACCGGGATTATTGCGATCACTGCATGGGCTGGACGGGGCCGATGCTGCGGGAGGCGGGTTATGTGATCGACCATGAGCACAACCATCGCGGGCAGTGCTGGTGGGAAATGCGGCCGGCGAGCGCGTCGGGTGGACATGCGCCGATCGGATCGGTCGCGGGCGACAAGGATGTGCGGCGCCGGCCGGACTGGGCGCCGCCCGGAGCGACGCTGGATCATTATGTGAAGGCGTCGGATCCGGACGACAAAGTGCCGAACCCCGAGGCGAAATGAAGGCGCGCGAGTGACGCGTTGGCCGATCGGCTGTAACTACGGAGCAAGAAAACCAATGATGAAACGATCCGTGTTTCTGGGATGGACGATGCTGGTGTTGTTGAGCGGGGGAATGATGCTGCACGGGCGCGAGGCGAGGGGCGATGACGCGGCGCTGGAGGCGAAGGCGCGCGCGACGCTGTGGCAGGTCTTTGACACGGAGAAAGACTGGGTGCGCGTGCATGCGGCCGAGGCGTTGATCGCGGCGGGCGAAGGAGCGAAGGTGCGGACGATTTTTCAACGCGATCTCGGCACGTGGGAGAAAACGCCGGCGCGCATCGGCGCTTACCGCGTGTTGGCGACGTTGGCCGGGACGCCGGAAGAGCGGGCGCATTACATCGCGGCGGTGGAGCGCGTTTACCTCGATCCGAAAAATCCGGATCGGCCGCAGGCGGTGGAGACGCTCGGCAAGCTGGGTTGCGTGCTGACGGGGGCGACGCTCGAGGCCGTGCGCGAACAGGCGAGGCAGGCGGCGCCGGCGGACACGATCATGCCGTGGTGGGCATTGGAGAATTCTGGCGATGCCGCGGCGCGCGGGAAATTGGTTGCAGCCCTCGCGAGCGACGGCGCGATGAAGCAGCGGGCGGCGTATGCGCTGCGGTGGTTGCGGTGCGACGACGCGGGCGTGCGCCGGGCGCTGGCGGCAGCGGCGGCGGCGGTGAAGCCGGGGACATTGCCCTATGCGTTTGTGTTGAGCGCGGCGTTGCGGACGTGGCCGGACGCGCCGGAAGCACCGATTTGGGGCAAGAAACTGCGCGCGGCATTGGTGGAGGGAGATACGGTGGCGCGGTTTGAGGCGGCGCAGACGCTGCAATACGTTCTTCGTCCCCAAGACTTGCAGGACGTGGGGCCGCTTCTTGACGGGAAGGAAGGCGATGATCGGACGGCGGGCGCTTTGGTCATCTTGCGAGTGCTGAACGAGAAAAGCACGTTCAACGGAATGTAAGTAGCTGTAAAGAAGCGGGTAAACTTACTTGGTTTCGGCCGCCGCGCCCGTGGGAGACGCAGACCTTTGGGGCCGGCAAACACGGCGAGAAGAAAATCTTCACGACTTCTTTACCCCGAGATTCCTTGCTAATCTGGGGTGAATACCTCATGGTGACAGGCTACACATATTACATCCCTTGGCATCATGGGCTTCCAACATCACCGGGTTTGCCCTGCGTTGCAGCAGACGGGCCTTTGCCGTGGGGGTGTTGGTCGGATCGAGTTTAACGGCACAAGTGGTCTGGGATGGTGGGGCGGGGACGGGCAACTGGTCGGATGCCACGAATTGGAGCACGAATCTCCTGCCGCCGAACGGCTCGGCGATTCAGTTCGATGGGGCGTTGCAGACCACAGTTAACACGCAAGCGGACCGAAACATCGGCACCTTGACGTTTAACGCAGGGGCGAGCGCTTTCACGCTCAACAATAACACGCTGACGCTGGCGACGACGTCCGGTGCGGTGTTGGTCAACAATTCGAGCGCGCTGCAGACGATCAACAGCAACCTGCAGAACTCCGGCACCGTGACGTATTCGTCGGCCGCGGGCGCGCTGTTGTTCGGAGGCAATATCGCGATCAGCAACAGCGCTTCGAGCAGGACCCTGACGTTTCTTGCGACCAACAACATCACGGTCAGTGGCGTCATCGCCAACGGCAGCACCGCCACGGCGGCGAAAGTCACGAAGACCGGCGCGGGCACGTTGACGCTATCCGGTGCGAATACTTATGCCGGGGCGACGACGCTGAGCGCGGGAACCTTGCGGGCGACCACCAGTGCGGCGGCGCTCGGCGCAGGCACGCTGAGCTTGACTGCGGGCACGCTGCAACTCGCCAACGATACAGGGCTGAATTTCGGGCGCGACACCACGCTGACGGGCAACACCACGATCCAGTCGGACCGGTTGACGGCGGGAGCAGGCGTCACGCACACGCTCGGCGCACTGACGACAGGTTCGAAAGTGCTGACGTTGTCCGCTGGCAGCAACGTAGCGTCGGGCACGGCGGGACTGACGTTTGGAGCCACGAATGTGACCGGCAATGCGGGCTTCACGACGGGCGCCGGCACGTTACTGACGCTCGGGGCACTCAATGCGACGGTGGCCCGCACCCTCACCAAGCGAGGCGATGGCACGTTACTGCTCAATGCGGCGTCGACGAACTGGGTCACAAACAGCGCGCTCACTGTTTACGGCGGGACGGTGAAATTGGGCGCGAGCAATGTTTTCGGGACGACGGCGCTGACGAAAATCACAGTCAACGCCAACGTCGCAGGCACGACGGCGGTGTTCGATCTCAACAATTTCGACCAATCGATCCTGACGCTCACGTTGGGTGGCACAGGTGGCACTTCCACCTCGAGCAGCAATGTGAAGACGGGCACCGGCACGCTCACGCTCGGCGGCACCGTCACGTATAGTGCGACCGGAAACCCGTTGGGCTCCTTCATTTCGGGCAAACTTTCGCTGGGCGCAGCCGACCGGACCTTTAATATCGGCGACAGCACCACCGCGGCGGATGACTTGACTGTTTCCGCCGTGATCTCCGGCGGGGCGGGCGTGGGTTTGATTAAGTCGGGTGCGGGCAGTCTCGTGCTCACCGGCAACAACACCTACACGGGTGCGACGTCGATTGCGGGCGGAATTCTTTCCACGAATTCGCTCGCGAATGTGGGCGTCAGCTCCGGCTTGGGCGCACCGACCACGGTGGCCAACGGCACGATCAACATCGGTTCGACGTCGACGGCGGGGACGCTGCTTTACACCGGCGGGACGACCAGCACCGATCGCGTCGTGGCGATGGCCGGGACGACAGGCGGGGCTACACTGCGAAACGACGGCCCGGGCACCCTCACGTTCACGAGCGATATTGCGGCTACGGGCTTGGGTGCCAAGACGCTGACCCTACGCGGTGCGAATACCGGCGCGAATACAATTGCCGGCGCGATCCCTGACAGCACCGGCTTCAAAACTTCGCTTCTTAAAGCGGACGGCGGCACGTGGGTCATCGCGGGCAACAACACTTACACGGGCACCACGACGGTCAACAACGGCACCTTGCGCCTGGGTTCGTCGAACTCGCTCGCGAACAGCGTCGTGACGGTGAACTCGAACGTGGCCGGTGCGACGGCTTTGCTCGATCTCAATGGCTTCAACGCCACGGTCACGGGCCTCACGCTGGGTGGCACGGGCGGCACGGCGACGTCGACGAGCAATGTGGCGACGGGCAGCGGCACGCTCACGCTCGGGGGCAATGTTACTTTTACCGCCACCGGCAACCCGCTTGGTTCGACGATTTCGGGCAACTTGGCGTTGGGGACCGTGACCCGCACTTTCTCGGTGGCGGACTCACTCAGCGCGGCAGACGATTTGACCGTGTCAGCCGCGATCAGCGGCACGGGCGGATTGACCAAAACCGGGTCGGGCACGCTCGCGCTTTCGGGAGCCAACACTTATAGCGGCACGACGTCGGTGTCGGCCGGCACGTTGGCGGCCGGGGCCGCGAATGCATTTTCCGCGAACAGTGCGTTGAGCGTGTCGCCCAGCATGACGGTCGATCTGCGCGGCTTCGATCAAACGGTCGGCTCGTTAGCGAGCAGCGCAGGCGCCGCCCTCGCGTTGGGGTCAGGAACGCTGACATCGGGCGGAAACAATTCCTCGACGACCTTTGCGGGCGTGGCGAGTGGCACCGGTGGGTTGACCAAAGTCGGCACGGGCACGCTGACGCTGAGCGGGGTCAATACTTACACGGGCACGACCACCGTGAATGGAGGCGCGATCACCTTGGGCGGCAGCAATCTTTTGGACCCGTCGTCGGACTTAAACGTGGGCAGCGGGGGCACGTTTAATCTTTCGTCCTATAATCAGACCATCGGGGCCTTGTCGGGCGCGGCCGGCGGCACGATTACCACCAAGGTCACGTCGGGCGGCGGCACGCTGACGGTCGGCGATGCCACCAATAGCACGTATGCCGGCGTGATCACGGGCAGCGGTTCGCTGATCAAGACCGATACAGGCACGCTTACGTTGACGGGCAGCAACAGCCTCTCGGGGTCGTTGACGGTGGATGACGGCACGCTGGTCCTTTCGGGCGGCGGCACGTTGGCCAGCATGCCGAGCGTCGTCGTTTCGGACGGTGCCACGCTGAAACTCGACAATAGCGGCACCAGCCATTCCGACCGTTTGAGCGATACCGCCGCGATCGCCCTCAACGGTGGCACGCTTAATTTCACCACGAACCTCGCCGGCACGTCAGAGACACTGGGCGCCCTTAGTGCAGGCGCGGGCATTTCCACTGTGTTGGTCGCGCAAACGGGAGCCGGCGCGGGGATACTCACGTTTTCCGGACTGGGCACGATCGACGATTCGGCGACCGTGAACTTTACGGCGACGGGCGGCACGCTCGGCGCGAGTGCGAGTGGCCCCCAAATTTATATCACCGGTCTGAGCACGGGCTTTATTGGTGGGTGGGCCGTCGTGGGCAGCGACTTCGCCGAATACGATGCTTACGGCGTGCGCGCTTTGACCGGCTATTACACCGGCAGCGATGGCATCAATGTGAACAGCACTGCGGCCAATGTCATTCTCGCGAGCTCGTCGCCTTTGACCGGCTTCACGCTGACGAATGCCGGCACGACGAAGGACCAGTCGCTGCTGTTGACCGATGTTGACCTCGTGGATCTTAACACCTCGGCGAGCCGGGCGCTGAATCTCACTTCGGGCGGCCTCCTCAAGACGACGGATACCGACACGGTGATTTCGGGCGCGGGCCGGCTGACGGCGGGCAATACGGCTGCGGGCACGCTCTCCGTCACCGTGCAATCCACGGGCAAGCTGACGATCGACTCCGTCATCGTGAACAACGCCGGCACGGATGGCATCTACGGCAATGCCGGGGATGGGGTCGTGAAAGTCGTCAAAGCGGGCGCCGGCGAATTGATCCTGACGGCCGCAAACACGCACACGGGCGGCACCCAGCTCGACGCCGGCACGTTGACCGTGGGCAACGATGCGGCGCTGGGCACCGGCGCCATCACGCTCAACGCCGGCACCCTGCAAACCTCCGGTGGCGCGCGCACGTTGACCAATAGCCTGACCCTTGGCGGGAACGTGACGCTCAGCGGCGCCGACAGCTTCTCGTTTTCGGGTCCGGCCACGCTGACCGGCACGCGCACGTTGACGGTGAATACGGATACGACGCTCAGCGGCGCAATCGGTGAAACGGGTGGCGCGCGCGGGCTCACGAAGGCGGGCACCTCGACGCTCACGCTTTCCGGCGCGGCAGCCAACACCTACACCGGCACGACCACGGTCAACGCCGGCACGCTGCTGCTCAACAAATCCTCCGGCAACGCCATCGCGGGCAACCTGGTCGTGGGCGACGGCATCGGCACCGACACCGTGCGGTTGCTCGCCTCCAACCAAATCGCCGATTCAGCCAACATCACCGTCAACGCGAGCGGCGTGCTGGATCTCAACAATTATAGCGACACCGTCGCCGCGCTCACCGTGGCCGGCGGCGCGGCCATCACGACGGGCACCGGCACGCTCACCCTCGGCGGCAACGTCACGCACACGGGGACCGGCAGCACAGCGGCGACGATCAGCGGTAATCTCGCGCTCGGCGCGACGACGCGCACGATCACCGTCGGCGACAGTGCGGCGGCGGACGACTTGTCGATCTCGGCCAACATCAGCGGCAGCGGTGGCCTGACGAAAGCCGGCGCGGGCACGCTCGTCTTGGGCGGCACCAATACGTTCACCGGCCCCATGACGGTGAATGCGGGCACCGTGCGCACGGATGCGGTTAACGCGTTGGGCACGGGTTCGGCCCTGACGGTCGCGGCCGGGGCGACGTTGGACCTGAACAATTACAATCAAACCGTGGGATCACTGGCCGCCTCCGGCACGATCGCCCTCGGCTCCGCCACGCTGACTGCCGGCGGAGATAACAGCAGCACCACGGTGGACGGCGTGATCAGCGGCAGCGGCGGGCTGACCAAGACCGGCACGGGCACGCTTTCATTGATGTCGGCCAACACCTATACGGGCGCGACGACGATCAACAGCGGCACCGTGCATGTGGAAAACAACACCGCGCTCGGCACCGCGGCGGGCGGGACGACCGTCGCGAGCGGCGCGATGTTGGAACTGGCGAACAGCGTCAACCTCGGCACCGAGGCGCTGACGCTGGGCGGCAACGGAGTGGGCAGCGGCGGCGCCTTGCGCAGTTTGAGCGGCGACAACGTGGCCAACGGGGCGATCACGCTCACGAGCGCCACGACGATCAGCACCGTTGCCGGCACGTTGGGCTTGGGCGGAGCGCTGAATACGGCGGGCAACGCGCTGACTTTCGCGAGCACGGGCGATACGGCGGAGAGCGGCGTCATCAGTGGAGCCGGTTCCGTGACGAAGACGGGGGCCGGCGATCTCGCGCTCTCGGGGGCGAACACTTACAGTGGCACGACGACGATTGCGGCCGGCTCGCTGACGGTGACAAATTCCAACGCGCTCGGCACGACGGCGGGCGGCACGGTCGTCGCGAGCGGAGCGGTGTTGAACTTGAACGGTGGCGTGAACATCGGCGCGGAAGCGCTGACGTTGTCCGGCACGGGTATCAGCAACAGCGGCGCGCTGCAGAGCATCTCGGGCGACAATGTTTATGGCGGCGCGATCACCTTGGGCGCGGCGACGCGCATCGTCACCGCGGCCGATACGCTCACGCTCAGTGGGGCGATCGACAACGGCGGGAAGGCGCTCACGATTTTCAGCACGGGCGACACGACGATCAGCGGCAGCATGAGCGGGGCCGGATCGTTGGTGAAAACCGGCGCGGGCGATCTCGTGCTCTCCGGGGCCAATTCTTACAGCGGAGTGACGACGATCACGACCGGCACGCTGCAGGCCGCCAGCAGCACCGCGCTGGGTTCCACCGCTGGCGGCACAACGGTCGCGAGCGGCGCAACCCTTGAGCTGGCGGGCGGAATCACGATTGGGGCGGAAGCGTTGACGCTGGCGGGGACGGGTTACGGGAGCGGAGCGCTGGTGAACGTCTCGGGTAACAACAGCTTTGGCGGAGCCATCACGTTGGGCGCCAACACCACGATCGGCAGCGCCGACGGGCAGCTCACGCTCAACGGCAGCGGCATCAATCTCGGGGGCAAAACGCTCACCTTCGATGGCGACGGGGATTTCTCGCTGCAAACCTCGCTCGGCGCGGCGGGTGGCTTCACGAAAACAGGCGCGGGCACGCTCTCGCTGGATTCGGTGTTGAGCACGACCGGCACCGTGGTTCTCGCGGGCGGCACGCTCGATTTGGGCGGGCTCGCCCAGACGATCGGCACGTTGCAGGTGACGGGGAATTCGATCCTGGATTTCAGCGGCGTTTCCCGACTCAACCTGACGAGCCTTTCCATTTCGTCGGGCGTGACGCTGAGCATCGTGAATTGGTCGGACATGGTGGACTTTTTCTACGCCACGAATAATCCCGGCTCCACGGTGCTTGGCCGTGTGGAGTTCGCGACGTTTTCTCCGACCAACACGAAGTGGCTGAGCTACGACCAGCAGATTTCGCCGGTGCCGGAGCCCTCGACCTACGGCGCGGTGTTCATGGGTTTGGTGCTCGGCTGGATCGGCTGGCGCCGGTTGCGAGCGGTATCGCGTTCGAAGAAGGCGTAAACGGTGTCGAGCGGCAGCATGGGCAGCGCGGGCAGAAAATTGCCCCATTGCCGCGGGGCGTTGCGCAGGCGGAGCAGTTCTTCCGCGCGGTCGAGTTCACGCATCGGCGCACCGGTGACGTGACGCAGCCGCGCGCGCAAGACGCCAACGAGCGCGGCCTGATTATCCACGCCGGCCGCACAGAGCAGCGCAGCGTTGGCGGCGAGGCCGCTGGGTTCGTTGACCCACGGTTGGGCGGCGAGGCGGTCCGTTACGATCCGGAGTAACGCCGTGTCGGGATAACGCACGAGATGCGTGGCGAGGAGGGTGTAGATTTGCGGCTGCTGGTTCGCGGTGAGGAGCGCGGAAGCTTCGCGGCGGAGGTCCGCGGTGCGGCCTTGTTGCGCCAGCGCATCCAACGTCAGCGCGACGCGTTCGTCCGGAGATACTTTGGCGCCATAGGTCGCGAGGAGCGCGAGGGCGCGGTCGCCGTGGCCGGAGCGGATGAGGAAATTGATCTGGTAGTAGCGCGCGTAAGCGCTCGCCTGGTCCGTCAAGGGCGCGGCGAGCACGTGCGCGGTGGCGTCGGGGTCGCCGCTCAACGCGGCGCTTTCGAGGCGGAGAATGGAGCGGGTTTCCGAGGTGAGTTGCGGCAGGGCGAGGGCGCGGTTGAGAACGGATGGCTCGCGCAAGCGGCGGGCGGAAAAAATGAGGGCGTGGACCCAGGAAGACGCCGGCTCAGAGGCGGCTTGGAGGCGATTCAAGGCGAGCGCTGAAAGTTGCACGAAGTCGCCGCGCCAGAGGAGCGCCTGCGCCCAGCGGCGGGCGGTGTCGGAGGCGTCGGCGGGGTTGCTCGCCAAGAGTTGTTGGTAAACCCGGTCGGACTGGATCGGGAGACCCGACTGCCAGAGTTGAGCGAGCGCGATACCGGCGTCGTAGTTGCGCGGGTCGAGTTCGTAGGCGAGGCCGAAGGCGATGCTGGCCTCGCGCACCCGGTTGCCCACCAAGGCGCGTTTGCCCTGCGCCAGAAAGTAGTGGCTGCGCACGACGTGAAAGTTGCTCCACGCGGGCGGCCAGATGACGGCGGCGTAACTGACGGGATAGCCGATGGCGCGAAAGGCGATGAAGGCCAGCAGCGTGGCGAGCAGGTAAACGCCCGCGAGGACCGCGGCGTAGTAGGCGACGGCGCGCCGCCAGAAGGGCCGCACATCGGCGGCATCCACGGAGCAGCGCCAGCCGTCGGGCGTGGCGACCAGGAGCGGGCAGACGCGGCGGAAGCGTTTTTTGTCGTCCCACAGCGAACAGGCTTCGCACGCGGTTTCGCCCGCTTTCCCGGAATCGCTCGGTGCCTGGCAGGGCGATTTTCCGCCGCGGCGACGGAACCGCGTTTTGCGCCAGTTCAGCGCAAGGAGCTCCCACCAGAATCGAAAAAAATCATGCATGCCGGTTCAATCAACGAGTCGGCCACACGGAGAGGCACGACAAATCTCCGCGCTTCGGGGGGAGTCGAGATCGCGCGCGAGGTGGAAGAAGGGTGGCGCTGCGCATGCGGCGGGCGATGGCGGGGAGGCGTGGGCGTCGTCGGTGGGGAACGCTGCGGAAATCATGCGGCGTCCGCGGGGGCGGAGAAAGCGGCGGCCGGAGGTGGTTTGATCAAGAAGAGCAGAAGCGCGGCGAGAATCATCGACACGGCGGCGCCTTGGAAGATCACGGTCAACGAGATGTCGCTATCGCGAAGAAGACCGCCGGCGTAGATTGTAGCGCCGCCGACGAGGCAGGCGAAAAGGTTGAGCAGGCCGTAGCCCGTCGCGCGATAACGCGGGTCGATCACCATGCACAGAATCGGCATCATGTTCGAATCGGTGGAGGCACGGGCGAAGCCGTAGAGCATCAAGCCGGCGATCGCCACGACGACGAGGGTCGTGTGGCTGGCGAGGTAGATGCCAGGCGCGGCGAGGCAGAGGCCGATGACGGGGACGAAGATGCGGCCGCGTTCGTTGCGGCGGCTCCAGCGATCGGCCCACACGCCGCCGGCGAGCGCGCCGACAAACGACGTGGCTTGCAAATAGCCAAACGCGGTGAAGCCCGCCACGCCTTCACTGAGAGCGAAATGCTCGTTCATATACGTCGGCATCCAGCCGGTGACCGCCCAACCGACGACGCCGAGCAGGCCCCAGAAGGCGAGCGCGAGCAGGAAGCTGCGGCGCCGGAGCAGGTCGATCATGGCGGCCCAGAAGTGAACGGGCGAAACGACCGTCGCCACCGGCGTGGGGGCAGCATTGGAAGCGGGTGCGTCGCGCAGCAGCAGAGCGAGGAAGACGCCATAGATCATGCCACCGACGCCGAACCAGTTGAAGGCATTGGACCAGTGGTAGTGCTCGGCAATCCAGCCGCCGATTCCGCCGAGGCCGGCGCCGGCCATGATGCCGCTCATATGAATACCCGTGGCGAGCGAGCGCGTGGGGCCGCGGTGGTAGTCGGCGATGAGCGCGAGAGCGGCGGGAATGTAGCAGGCTTCGCTGATGCCCATGAGGGCACGCGTCAGCAGCAGGCTGTGAAAGGTGGTGCAGTGGCCGGTGCTCCACGTGACCACCGACCAGACGAAGAGACTGCAGACGATCACCCGTGAGCGGCTGAAGCGGTCGGCGAGAAATCCGGCAAACGGACTGAGCAAGCCGTAAACCCAAAGGAAGGCGGACGTGAGCAGACCGAATTGCGCGTCGGTCATCGGAATCGCGTCGACGAGCGAAAGCCGCATGGTCGTGAGCATGACGCGGTCGAGGTAGTTGAGGCAGGCGACGAACCAGAGGAGCGCGACAATGAGCCACGCGCGAGGGGGCAGCGAACGAGGGGAAAGCATGACGAAAGCGTGGCGACGCTGGGTGGCGTTGCGCGTGACGGCGAGGTCCATTTCGGCGGAGCAGCCCACGCGGGAGAGATTTGCGTGGACGCTTGCTCACCGGCCGCGTGGCGCGCGGCGCACAGCGGCGAAGAAACGACGGCACGCGAGAAGCGAGACGCCGGGCGCGCCCGAGCGGCGCGAAGGCGGTAAAATCAAACGCCGTGACGATGAGCGCGGAGTGCGGCGGCCATGGCGGGCGCGGTGCGGGCCGCGGGAATGCCGCTCCAAATTTCCAGCGCCTTCGCGCCCTGATGAACGAGCATGCCGAGACCATTGGCCGTGGGCAGACCGCGGGCCGCCGCCGCGCGCAAGAGAGGCGTTTGCGGAGGATTATAAATCATGTCGAAGACGGCGGCTGGCACGGGCAGCGCCGAGAGTTCGACGGGCAGGGGATCGTCGACCTGCAGGCCGGCGCTGGTGGCGTTGATCACGAGCGCGTGAGGCGGCAGCGCGGCGAGCGAATCGCCTGAGGAAATGCCGCGGAGCGGAATTTCGCCCGCGAGCGGCGCGAGGTGCGCGAGCAGCGCATCGAGGTTGGCGCGGGAACGATTCAGGATCGCGAGCGAGGCACAGCCGCGCTGCAGACATTCGACGGCGGCACCGCGCGCGGCGCCGCCCGCACCGAGGAGAATGATGGGCGTGCCGGTCAACGTGAGGTCGAGATCTTCGCGCACGGCGGCGGCGAGTCCATAGCCATCGGTGTTGTGACCGAGCCAGCCGCTGGGCGTTGAGAGGAGCGTGTTGACGGCGGCGATGGGACGAGCGGCGGGATCCACCGCCGCGACAAGATCGCACGCCATGATTTTGTGCGGCACGGTGAGGTTGAGGCCGTGAAACTTTTTTTCATGGAGCAGCGCGAGGGCGGCGGGAAGATCGGCGGGTGGCACCTCGAGTCGCAGGTAATGCCAGTCGCGGAAACGCGGCTCCGTCGCGGCGAGTTCGCGGAGTGCGGCGTGGTGCATGAGCGGGCTCAGCGAGTGGCGAATCGGATGGCCGAGCACGGCGAGCCACGTGCCGGGCTGCGGCCAGGTGGCGAGGTCGGACAAACGGTAAACGGGATCAGCCGGAGCGGACATCGCAGGAGGTTTAGGCGATCGCAGCGGGCCGCGGCGAGGGCGATTTCCCAACGCGAGCCGTGGTGGGGCGGCGTTTTCGTTCGCGCGAATCGAAAAACTCCGCGCTCAAGCCGCATGCGCCGGCGCTACGCCTGCATATTGCGTTCGTAAGTGGAGTCGAACTCGCTGACGAAACTGGCGAAGAGACGGGCATGCGGCTCGTCGTTGGCGGCGGCGTAATGATGCGCAAGGTTGCGGCAGGCGCGGGTGAGCATTTCGCGGATCGGGGTGGGCGCGAGATCCGTGAGGGTGGGCTCGATCTGGCGGGAGCGAAGGAGATCGAACACTTCTTCTGCGTCGCGAAACAGGCCGCCATCAAACGCGTCGATAAAGAACGGCGCGCCGTCGTTGAAGCAACCGACGACGAAGTGGCCCGGGAGCCCGACCGGTTCGAGATCGAGGTCGAGCCGGTGGGCCACGAGCAGGTAAATCGTGCTGAGGGAAATCGGGATGCCACTGCGCCGCGCGAGCACGTGGTCGAGCAGGCTGTTGAGCGGATCGGTGTAGTGTTCGACGTTGCCGTGAAAGCCCCATTCGTGGAAGAGCACGCGGTTGAGCACGCGGCACTTCTCGCGCGTCGATGAGGGTTCCACGATGAGTTCGCGGCAGCGCGCGGCGATGTCGTCCAACGCCTGACAACAGGCGCCAATGTCAAAATCGGGCGAGACGGTGCGAGCCAGGAGGATCGCGCCAGTTTCGAGTTCGTAGTTGAGGGAGCGGATGAACAGCCGGAACTCCGCCACGGGATCGGAGAATTTCAGTTCTTCCAAGTAGCGACCCGCATGGCGGGCGAGCGACCGGTCGGCTCCGGCGACGAGCCCGTGGAGAAACGGCGCGGCGAGTGCAGGATTCGCGGCGAACTCCGTGAGCAGAGCTTGATGGACCGCGGGACTCGGGTCGTCCAAGAGGCCGGCCAACGCGGTCCAACGCGGGTCATGCGGTTGAGCGTTATCCACAGCGCACAACGAAAAAGGAAACCGGGCTGGCGCAATCGCAAAGGCGCGCGCAGAAGGAATCAATTAACGTGGTGGCGGCCGACGCGGGCGCGGAGCTGGCGTGAAGGCGTGTCTAAGTGGACCGGACTCAGACGCGCGGAGGCCGCGCGCCGAAGAGGGCCGTGCCCACGCGGATGAGGGTGCTGCCTTCCGCGATCGCGAGGGCAAGGTCACCGCTCATGCCCATGGAAAGTTCACGCAATGGAACGCCGAAGCGGGCGGCGAGTTCGTCGCGCAGCGTGCGGAGGCGCGCGAACGTGCGGCGGGCGATCTCTGGATCATCGGAGAGGGGAGCGATCGTCATGAGCCCGTCGACGCGCAGGCTGCGTTGAGCGAGCGCGGATTCAAGGAGCGCGGGCGCCTCGGCGACGTCGGCGCCGAATTTCGCGGGATCGTCGCCGGCGTTGATTTGCAGAAGAACGGGGAGTGTGCGGCCGAGTTCGTCTGCGGCGCGGGCGAGGAGGGGCAGGAGCTTTTCGCGGTCGACGCTTTGCACCCGGTCGAAGTGCGCGGCGGCGAGACGGACCTTGTTGGACTGGAGATGGCCGATGAGTTCCCACGCGATCGGCGCGGTGCTCAGCGCGCGCTTCTCGATGGCTTCTTGCACGCGATTCTCGCCGACGGCGCGCAGGCCGGCGCGCGCGGCGAATTCCGCGGCGGCGGCAGGATGGGTTTTCGTGACGGCGAGCAGTTGCACTTCGCCCGGCGTGCGGCGCGCGCGCGCACAGGCGGCGGCGATGTCGGCTTGGACATGAGCGAGGTTCTGCAGAAAGTCTTCATATCGGAGCATCATGGATGACAGGTCCTAATAGGTTTGCGCTGGGATTAGGAATCTTTATTCCGATGTGGCTAAACCGCGAACATGCAGATCGAGAACTTTAAGATTTTCGCCGACTTAGTAGAGACCAAGAGCTTTTCCAAATCGGCGAAGTTGAACGGCATCACGCAATCGGCGGTGAGCCAGCAGGCGCGGGCGATGGAGCGGCATTTCAAGACGTTGCTGATCGATCGGAGCCAGAAGCAGTTCCAGCTCACGCGGGAGGGGCAGCGGGTTTATGAGGCGGCGAAGGAGATTCTGCACAATTACGACAAGCTGTTGAGCGAGTTGCAGGAGATGAAAAAGGTGATCAGCGGGACGATCCGGATCTCGACGATCTATTCGATCGGGCTGCACGAGCTGCCGCCTTATATCAAAAAGTTTTTGCACGATTATCCGTCCGTGAATGTGCGGGTCGAATACCGGCGGTCGAACCTGGTTTACGAAGACATTCTGCACAACGCGGTGGACTTCGGCCTGGTGGCGTTTCCGGTGAAGCAGCGGCAGATCGAGATGCTGCCGTTTCGGGATGATCGACTGGTGTTGATCGCGCATCCGCAGCATCCGCTGGCGCAAGCGGGCGACGTGGAGCTGCGCGACCTCGCGGGACACAAGTTCATCGGTTTCGATCCGGATATTCCGACGCGGAAGGCGGTCGACCAAATCTTTCGGGAGAACAAGATCGAGATCGAGCCCGTCATGGAGTTCGACAACATTGAGACGGTGAAGCGAGCGGTGGAAATCGATCACGGGGTGGCGATCGTGCCGCACGCGACGGTCATCCAGGAGACGAGGCAGGGTTCGCTCGCCGCGATTCAATTCAAGGGCAAGGAGTTCACGCGGCCGCTGGCGATTTTGCATCGGAAGGGGCGCGTGTTGACGCCGGCGATGCGCAAATTCATCGAAACGCTCGGGCTGGTGCTGACGGAGCCGGTCGTCGCCTGACGTGCGCGACTTCCGGCCGGGAGGCATTGCGCTTTGGGCGGGGGTTGTTTACCTGCGGGCATGAAGCCATTTTCGACGATCCTGCTGGCGGGTTTTTTGGTGGGCGGCCTGACCGCGTGCGGCGCGAAGAAAGACCAGCCGGCCAAACCTCATGCGGAGGAGGCCGTGACCGCGGGTGCGAAAAAGGCGGCGGCGGATCCATCGGCCCCACTCGCCCCGGCGTGGACGTTGAAGGATGTGGACGGGCACGAGGTGACGTCGGCGCAATTCAAAGGCAAGGTGGTCGTGGTGGATTTTTGGGCGACGTGGTGCGGGCCGTGCCGGAAGGAAATTCCGGGCTACATCGCGTTGCAGAAAAAATACGGCGACAAGGGACTCGCGATCATCGGCGTGTCGCTGGATCAGGCGGGGCCGGGCGTGGTGAAAAAATTCGTGGCGGATAACAAAGTGAATTACACGATCGTAATGGGCAGCGACGAGGTGGTGGCCGCCTTCGGCGGCGTGGAAGGTATTCCGACGACGTTTTTGATCGACCGCGACGGACGCATTCGGGACCGCAAAGTAGGCACCGAGGAGACGGCTTCCTACGAGAAGAAGATTGCGGCGGTGTTGTAATTGCGGGGCGAGCGCTGGTGCCGAACTTCGCTGCGCCGCGCGGGGAGAAACGCGCGGCAGGGGCCGGCGAGCGGTCACTCAGGAACGAAGCGGGCGATTTGAGCGAGTTCGTCGGCGACGAGGCGATCGCTGCGGCAGCGGGGCATTTTGCCCAGACCACCCCACTGGCCGTGATGTCGGAGCCAGCTTTCGAACACGCCCGGCATGAGCAGGCGAACAACGGGATCGAGCAGGTTCACGCCGTGCCGGCGGGCTTTGTAGTCCGCGTTGCGAAGCTGCAATTCGCGGTCGAGTTCCGTGGCGAGCGCGGGGCCGGTCGGTGTCTTGACGGTGCCGGGCCGCAACTCCAGCCACCACTCATGGCGGCCCCGCGTCTGGCCGGTGATCGTCTGACCGAAGAGGGGCGCGACGTGGAAATTAGTGATCGTCCATTGCTGACGCTGGCACACGGCGACGAGGGCGTCG
This sequence comes from Horticoccus luteus, assembly GCF_019464535.1. GTDB lineage: Bacteria > Verrucomicrobiota > Verrucomicrobiia > Opitutales > Opitutaceae > Horticoccus > Horticoccus luteus. The sequence continues at coordinate 474,882 of NZ_CP080507.1, forward strand.
GTGAGATCTTTTTCCACGACGTTTTCCCCGAGCGCGTTCAACTGGAGCTGCGTGCGGCCGACATAGACGAGCCGCGGTGGCACGACGGACGTGAAGCGCACGACATCGCCGACCAGGTAACGGCAGAGACCGGCGGGCGTGGTGAGAAGGAGAGCGTAATCGACGCCGGTCTGCACGCCGTCGAGCGGCACGGCCTTCTCGCCGAGTTCGGCGAGACGGTCGGGCTCAAAATCGCGGAGCGGGAGAAATTCGTAGAAGATGCCCGCATCCGTCATCAGGCGGAGACCGGCGTCGGGGGTGGCGTCTTGGGCGGCGATAAACGCCTCGGACGCCGCGTAGATTTCATGAAAACGAATCGTGGGTCCCATCGCCGTCCGCAGGTCGTCGGCATAGGGGGCTATCGGCACGCCGCCGTGCACGAAACACTCGAGGTTGGGCCAGAGGGATTGCAGCGTTTCGGCCCGCGAGCCGAGTTGGGTGCGCAGGACCTCGGCGAAGACGAGCATCCAACTCGGCAGACCGGCGATCAGGGTGAGGTCACACGCGCTGGTGCGTTGGGCGATGGCGTGGAGTTTGGCGGGCCAATCCGCCATTTGGGCGATAGCGGTGCCGGGCTCGTAGAGGTGGCGTTCGGCCCAGCGGGGCAGGTTGAGGGCGGTGAGGGCGCAGACGTCGCCGGCGCAGGCTTCGAACCCATCGACCGTGGGAAGCGAGACGGCCCGCGTGGCGCCGCCGAGGTGAAGATGCCGGCCCCGAAACACGCCGGTGTGGCCCACGCGCGCCGTGTAGTAGAGAAGCGAGTTGAGGCCGGCGCGGCGGAAGTGGGCCAGCATCGCGGCGCTGACGGGCAGGTGTTTCGCGGGGCCGGCGGTGGTGCGCGACGAAACAGCGTAGTGCGTGGTGCGGCCGGGCCAGAGCACATCGGCTTCGCCCTGCATCATGCGCGCAATCAGTGGCGCGAAGTACTCATAAGCACGGGGCGCGACCTGGCGGCGGAACGCGCGGTAGTCGCGAGCGTCGGCGAGGCCGAGGCTCCGGCCGTGGGCCGTCGCGGCGAGGCGGGGGAGCAAGGCGCGAAGGGCGCGTGCTTGCTGGGCGGGACCGCGCGATTTTTGCCGGAGGCGCCGGGAGGCCCTCACCGTGAGCAGGCTCGCACCGAACGGGAGAAGTTTCGGGAAAAGGTCCGGCATGGCGGGGTGCGTGGGAGTGAGCACGGCGCGGCCCGGAGCGCCTGCAAGCGAAATCACGCGACGGGGAGCCGCTTACGAATCTTTAGCAGGAAGTTACGCAACGGCATGACCGGATGGGATGTCGGCAGACGCCACGCGCCGGCGATGCGGACGCCAAGGAAGCGGGCGGTCATTCTTTCGCTTCGCTCGCGCGCGGGAATCGTTCACGTTGGGGGAATGAGTTTGCCGCCCATCCTTTTCGAAGACGACGTGATGATCGCGTTCGACAAGCCGAGCGGCATGCTCGTCGCGCCTGATCGTTGGGATAAGCAGCGCGAAAACCTGATGGGCTTGGTGCACGACAAAATGGGCCACGGAGTCGCGAACGTGCATCGGCTCGACGCGGATACGAGCGGACTGCTGTTGTGTGCGAAGACGAAGCCGGCGCTGGATTTTTTGAGCGGGCAGTTTCAATCGAAGACAGTGGAGAAACGCTACCTGGCGATCGCCGCGGTGCTGCCGTTGGAGCGGGCGATGAAGGTGATCGAGCCGGTGCGCGCACCGGGGGGAGGAGGCGCGCTGCCGGAGACGTTTACCGTGGAGCTCGGGCTGGGCCCCGACGAACACCAGCCGGGGCGCATGCGCGTGTTCCGCAAACGCGGCGGCAAGGCGAGCGTGACGGAGTTTCGCGTGATGGAACCGTTTGGGCGTTTCGCGCTGGTGGAGTGCCGGCCGCTGACGGGACGCACCCACCAGATCAGGGTGCATCTGGCGGCGGCGGGGGCGCCGGTGCTGAACGATGTGTTTTACGGTGACCCCGACGTGAAGCTGCTGCTATCGGAGTTGAAGCGCCGCTACAAAGGCCGCGACGAGGAGCGTCCGCTGCTCAGCCGCCTCGCGCTGCATGCGAGCGAACTGACGCTCACGCATCCGACGACGCGTGAACGCGTGACGATGCACGCGCCCTTGCCGAGAGAGTTCGGGGTGGCGTTGAAGTATCTCCGGAAATTCGCGCCGCGGGGGAGTGCCGGTGGCGCGAAGAGCGAACGCCAGACGGCGGTCTAAAACTCGTCGTAGGCGATTTGGGATGGGGTGACGCCGAGGGCGGCCAGCATTTTGGTGCAGGCGCGGATCATTTGCGGCGGGCCGCAGAGGTAATACTCGACGGCCTGCGGATGCGGGTGAGAACGCAGATATTGCTCGTAGACGACGTCATGGATGAAGCCGGTGTGCGTCGTCCAGTTGTCTTCGGGAAGCGGAGACGAGAGCGCGAGGTGGAAGGTGAAGTTGGGATGCGCGGCGGCGAGTTGCTCGAAATAGTCGGCGTAGAAAATCTCCTGCCGCGAGCGCGCGCCATACCAGTAGCTCACGCGGCGGGCAGTGGACTCGGTTTCGAAAAGGTGCGAGAGCTGCGCGCGGAGCGGAGCCATGCCGGCGCCGCCGCCGATGCAGACGATTTCTTTTTGCGTGGGCTTGAGATGGAAATCGCCGAACGGGCCGACGGCGGTGACGGTGTCGCCGGGTTTGAGGTTGAACACATACGCGGAGCCGACGCCGGGCGGGCAATCCTGGCCGGGCGGGGGCGTGGCGATGCGGACGTTGAAGCGGAGCGTGCGTTCGGTCTGCTGATTGCTCGCGAGCGAGTAGTTGTTGCGGCGGCCGGCCTGGGGGTTGCGCGCGACGAGATCGAAGACGTGCTGAGCTTCCCACACGGCGGCGTAGGGCGCGGGGATGTCGAATTCGCGGAAGCGGATCAGTTCGTAGGCGGGAATATCGAGCTGGAGATAATCGCCGGGCGTGAACGCGATTTTCTCGGCGGCGTCGATGGGTTCGAGGACGAGTTCCTTGATGAAGGTGGCGACGGAGCGGTTGGAGACGACGCGGAGGCGGTAGGTTTTGGGCGCGCGGGCGCCGGCGCCGCCGGGATGGGCGACGTTGAGCCAGAGGCGGCCGGCGCGTTCCTCGATCGGATACGTGGCGAGGCCGCGGCAGATGGGCGGGCGCGCGGGCGAGCCGTCGTGGAGATGGAAACGGCCGTTGTGTTTGGGACACTCGATTTGCGTGCCGATGACCAGTCCGCCGGCGAGGTGGGTGTTGCCGTGGGTGCAGACGCCGTCGGTCGCGAAGAGGGCGCCGTCGGCGGTGCGGTAGAGCGCGTAGGTGCGGCGACCGTGATCGAAGCGCAGGGCGTTGGCGGCGGTGAGGTCGGCGGCGGGGCAGATGTCGAGCCAGCCGGCGGAATCGGGTTGCGCGGTGGAAACCGGATGCGCGGCGGCGGCGTGGGTCTTCGGCGCGGGGAGGCGGCGTTTGACGTGGTAGGCGGGATCGGTGCGCTGGCGCCAGACGGCGGGTAGAATCTCGCGGAAAGCGGCGACGAGGCCCGGATATGGCGCAGGCATGTCGTCCTTCACGGCGGCGTGGAGACGCGGCAGCGCGTGGTAAGGCACGAGGGGAAACATGTGATGCTCCACGTGGTAATTCATGTTCCAGTAGAGATACCGGTGGAGCGGATTCATGTAGACGGTCCGGCAGTTGAGGCGGTGATCGAGGACGTTTTCGGCGAGGCCGGCGTGTTGCGTGAGGCCGTAGATGATCATCAGCCACGAGCCGAAAAGATTGGGCAGGCCGATAAACAGGAGCGGTAAAATGCTGCGGGTGACGACGGCGAGCGCGAGGACGGCGAGGTAAATGGCGACGTAGATGCGCGCGCGGAAGATGACTTTGGAAAACTCGCTGGCGGGGATGAACGTCTGCTCGGCGGCGCTCATGCGGCCGAGGGCGTGGCGGACGATTTGCGGAAAGTAGGCGCGGTAAACCGGCAGGTTGAAGACGGCGAAAAAGATGTTTCTCACCTTGGCGGGACGCGGCACGAAAATCTCGGGGTCGCGACCGACGATGATGGTGTCGCTGTGGTGGCGCGTGTGGCTCCAGCGCCAGAACGTCGATTCGCGCATGACCATGAACGAGGCGATTTCGTAGAGGGCGTTGTTCAGCCAGTCGGTTTTGAAGGCGGTGCCGTGGCCGGCTTCGTGCCAGCGCGAGTCGGAGGTGGAGGCGTAAAGAACGGCGTAAAACGCGTAGGGGAGGAGCGCCCAGGCGGACGGCCAGAGGGCCCAGGTGGCGTAAGCGGTGCCGAGGATGAGCGCGAACCAGAGCAGCGTATCGCGGAGCGCAGGACCGTCGCGGCGCTCAAGCAGGGCGCGGAGGGTTTCGCGCGGAATAGGGCTTTGATACCAGTCGGCTTCGGCGAGGCCGAGCTCGATGGCGCGGGCGGTGTTGACGCCGGTCAGGCTGTAATCAGGCGCGGGGCTGGCGGGGGAAGGGAAAGTCTCTACGCTCATGGGTTGTCGCGACAGAAAGAAAAGCGGCGGGGCAATACGTTGAGGCGTGCGGTGCGGCATGGCCAGTCCGCAGCAAGGATCGTCCAAAGAAAGCCCAAGAGAGGTTGTCGGGAACGGCGCCCGGTTGGTTGGCTGCTGCCGGCAGAGCGGCGAACTCTCTGCGTGGCCTGCTTGCGGCGAGGGGAGATTTCGCCACGCTCCCCGCATGGTTAAAAAGCTACTGCATACGCGCATGCGCGTGAACGATCTCGAGCGCACGGTGAAGTTTTACGAAGACGCTCTCGGACTGAAATGCGCCCGGCGGCACACCTCGCCGCGCGGCGCACAACTGGCGTTTCTGACGACGCCGAACAGCGAGGAGGAAATTGAAATCTGCCAGCTTGCCAACAGCCCGGCGGTGCAGGTGCAGGCGGACTTGATGCATCTGGCGTTCGAAGTGGAGGATTTGGAAGCGTTTGCGGCGGAGTTGAAAAAGAAGGGATATCCTTTGAGCGACGGTCCAACGAAGTCAGGGAGCGGATCGGTGATCGCGTTCATCGATGCGCCGGAGGGCTACGAGGTGGAGTTGATCCAGCGCGCCAAGTGAGATGACCGACGACGCGAGCGGGGTGAAGCCGTGGCCGGCGCCATCGGTGTGGATCGACGTGGCGGCGTTTGCCGGTGGGCTCACGATGGCGTGGTTCGCACAGTGGGAAACGCGCGACCTCGTGTGGAGCCTGTGGTTGTCGAGCCTGCTCGTCGGTTACGCGGTGATCGTGTGGACGCTGTCGGCTCCGCTGCGGACGTTTGCGCGGGCGGCGGTGTTTGGCGGAGCGCGCGGGGACGTGGCGGTGAAGAGTGGAGTCGGGGTGGCGACGGGCGCCAGCGTGCTGTTTATGCTGGGTTTTTTCACCCTGCATTTCGGGATGTTTCATTTCGTCCACTCGGTGTTTCTGGCGCAGTTTTTTCCACTCGAGGGAGGAAGCGAGCGGGCCACGGGATTTCCGTCGCTGGGGCTGTATCGCGACGTGTTCAAGGCGTATTGGATTTTCGTGCCACTGGCGCTGGTGGCGGAGCGGGCGGCGTTTCGGGAGCGTCCGCCGAAGCCGGACGATGGCGCGATGACGTCCGCGGCGATCGAGCAACGGAAAGGGGAGCAAGGGGATTCGCCGTTGCTGGCGCCGTATAAAAACGTGGTGCGACTGCACCTGTTGATCTTCTTTTTCGCCGGCGCGTATGCGCTGAAGCTGCATCACTTCGCCGTCTACGCGGTGGCTTATGCGGCGTATTTTTTCCCTTGGCGGATTTTCGGGTGGGGCCGGGAAAAACGCACGGGAGCGCCGGTGGCGTCGGATTCGTAGCGCGGAGACGTTACGCGGCGCGGCGGGCGGCGGCGCGTTCGTAGGCGAAGAGGTATTGCTGCGCGAGGCCGGCGAGCGGCCCGAAGTGAGTGCGGCCGAAATGGGCGACTTGGGCGGAGCCCCAGTCGACGAGGCCGTAACGCGCGGCCATCGTTTTCAAAATCCACACGTCGACGGGAAACGCTTCGAGGCGACCGGCGCCGAAGAGGAGCACGCAATCGGCGACTTTTTCGCCGACGCCGGGCAACGTGCAGAGGCGTGCTTTCGCGAGGGCGTAGGGCGCGGCCTCGGTTTCCTCGAGCCAGCCGGGATGCGCGGCGAGAAATTTTGCGGTCGCGCTGATGTAGCGCGCACGGAAGCCGAGGAGGCAGGCCCGTAGTTCGGTTTCGGGGACGGCGGCGAGTTCGGGCCAGGTGGGCAGGCGATGGAACGCGGCGGCGGCGGAGGACGGCAGGATCGGGGCGCCGTGGCGGGTGGCGAGGAGCGCGACCATTTGCTTGATCTGCACGATTTGTTTCGTGGCGCTGCAGAGGAAGCCGAGGAGCGTTTCGCCGAAGGGCTGACGCAGCAGGCGGAGGCCGGGAAATGCGGCGAGGCAGGCCGCGAGGTGCGCATCGCTGCGCCAAGGGAGCGTGTCGGCAAGGGCGCGCCAGTCGGTGCGGGTGACGAAATAGTCGGCGAGGGCGGCGGAGGTCGCGGGCGCGAGGGCGGCGGGCGCGGACCAGGCGACGCCGTCACGCGTGGCGCGCAGCCGCGCGACGTGGTTGCTCCACGCGCCTTGATAAACGCCGTCGGTTTGGGCGTGCCAGCGAAAGGCCTGGCCGCCGTCGAGGGTTTCGGCGAGCACGGCGGCGCTGAGACCGCGGGTCGATGGCAGGGGTTGCCACGCGGTCCACGAGTCGGAAAGGGTGTTCACCGCTGACCGTCGGGCTTCGACCAAAGATAGCTTTGGCGGGTCGCGAGGATCTGGTCGCCGGGGCCGACGAGTTCGAGTTTCCACGCTACGGGACGCGCTTTGATGTCGGGCCAGTCGCTGCCGGTGAGGCCGAGGTTGAAAACGTGACTGCCGGGCGGAATTTCGGCGGGAAAGGAAAACGTTTTCGGTTCCGGACTGGTGGGCATGATCACTTGCAGACGGAAGGTGGCCGGGACGGTGGTGGCGCCATCGCTTTGGCGGATGCGCGTGAGAAAATAGAATCCGCCGCGATAGTCGGGCTTGGTGCGAAGGACGGTTTCGCGCGTGTGTGGTTCGTGGCCGGTGAAATACTCGCTGATGCGGGTGAACGAATCTTCAGCCCGCCAACTGGGCCAGACGCGGACGAAGCTGAAATCCGCCGCGGAGGCGAGGGCGGTGGCGGAGAGGAAAAGGACGAGGGTGAAGGCGGCGGCGACGGAGCGCATGAGGAGAAGAGTGGGGCGAGGAGGAGAGATGACAACTGCGCGGTGCGAGTTGGAAAACGGGCGAGGGTGCGGGCGCGCGGCGACGTTCAATCATGCGCGTGATGGCGGCGTTCTCCCGACCACGGAGTTCGATTTCCGCAATGCCGGCCTAGCTGCCGCGGACATGTTCGCGGCGGCGATCATTGCGGGGCGAGGGAAACGTTTTTGTAACGGTGGAGGCCGAGGGTGGCGGGCTCCCAACCGCGGACGGCGGGATTGATGAGGTAGGTGCGCGCGCCGAAGAAAACGGGAGCGATGGGGGCGGCGTCGAGGAGGCGAGCTTCGGCGGTTTGATACAGTTCGTAGCGGTGCGCGGGGTCGGCGTCGCGGCCGGCTTCGGCGATGAGTCGGTCGTAGGTGGCGTCGGACCAGCCGGTCATGTTGTAGCCGTTGCCCGTCACGTAGGCGTCGAGGAAGGTCGAGGGATCAGGGAAGTCGGCGACCCAGCGGGCGGTGGAGATCGTGTAGTTTTGCGACATCATGTTTTGGAGCCACGTCTTTTGCTCCATGGGTGCGATCTTCACGGTGATGCCGAGTTCGCGCTGCCACATGGCTTGAATCGCCTCGGCGACTTTGGTGTGGATCTCGTCGTTGCGCGCCTGCACTTCGAGGATGGGAAAGCCGCGGCCGCCGGGAAAGCCAGCGTCGGAGAGGAGACGGCGGGCGAGGTTGGCGTCGCTGGTTAATTCGGCGCGTGTCGTGTAGCCGGCGCAGTCGGGCGGCGTATAATGGGTGGCGGGGGCGCGGGTGCCGCGGAGGACGCTGCGGGCGATGGCGTCGCGGTCGATCGCGTGGGCGAGAGCCTGGCGAACTTTGGCGCGATCAAGCGGCGGACGGGCGGTGTTGAAACGAAGGAAAAAAGTTTCAAGGAGCGGATCGATGCGGAGGGCGGCGGGATCGCGCTCGCGATAGGCGTCGACTTTCGAGAGCGGGAGTTCGGCGGTGACGTGCAACTGGCCCGCGCGAAAGGCGCGTTCTTCGGCCGCGGGATTTTCGATGGGGAAGAAAACGATGCGCGCGAGCTGCACGTGGGCGGCGTCCCAGTAGTGCGGGTTTTTCTCAACGGTGAGGCGGGCGTTGGGCTGCCAGGCGGTGAGGACGAAGGGGCCGTTGCCGACGAGGTGGCCGGGTTGCGTCCACGCCGTGCCGCGACGTTCGGCGCCGCCGAACTTCGCGAGGGTGCGAACAGGAACGGGAAACCAGGCGGGTTGCGCGGCGAGGATGGGGAGATGCGGCGCGGGATGTTCGAGCGTGAGGCGGAGCGTGTGGGCGTCGAGGGCGGTGGCGCCGAGGGCGGCGGGGTCGGTGAGGTGGCCGGTGTTGAGGGCTTCGGCGTTTTTGAGCGGGTAAAGAAGATATGCGTTTTCGGAAGCGAGGGCGGGAGCGAGCATGCGGTGCCAGGCTTGGACGAAGTCGTCGGCAGTGAGCGGCGTGTCGTCGGACCAGCGGGCGGTGGGGCGGAGATGGAAGGTCCATGTGAGGCCGTCGGCGGTGGATTCCCAGCGTTCGGCGACGGCGGGGCGGGCGGCGGAGGTGCGTTCGTCGAAAGCGGTGAGGCCTTCGAAGAGGGCGACGCAGATGTTTTGATCGGTGAAGGCGGCGACGATCTGCGGGTCGAGGTCTTGCGGTTCGGCGGCGTTGCCGAGGAGGAGGGTTTGCGTGCGATCGGCGTCGGTGACGGACGAGACGTGTTTCGCGCAGCCGGCGAGGAAGCCGGCGGCGAGGGCGACGAGCGCGAGAAAGGGACGCATGAGTGGGACGGAAGCACGGCTTGTCGCGGGTGCCAAGCCGGGTAAAAGATCCCGCGTGAGGACCAAGCAGAAAAATCCTACCCGGCGAATGACGCGAATTTACGCGAAGCTCAGAGGCGAGGCGCAGAGCACGGCCTCCAGCACAACGGCGACAAGCGCGGGCTCTTGCAGCCTAAAATCACGGGACGTCTAAGAAAGTGCCGCTGGCTGCGTTTAACTCCTGAAACCTGCGTGAAATCTGCGTCCGTCAATCCGGAGGAAATCCATGAACCCAGCGAAGGGCTGCCCGCGACCGTCGAACATTTTCAGCCGATCCTTACGCGTTATGCGGCGAGGCTCTTGGGCGATCACGACCGGGCGCGCGACGTGGTGCAGGACACGTTCGTCAAACTCGCGGCGCAACCGGTGGGAGCGGTCGATGGGCATTTGGCAGAATGGTTGTTCACGGTTTGCCGGCACCGGGCGTTGGACGTGTTGCGAAAGGAGAATCGGATGAAGCGATTCGCGGAAGGCGAAGCGGAGCGGGTGGTGGCGGCGGAGCCGAGGCCGGGGGCGGCGTTGGAGCGGGAGGAGTTGCAGGCGGCGGTTCTGCGCTCGATCGGGCGGCTGCCGCCGAACCAGCAGGAGGTGGTGCGGTTGAAGTTTCAGAATGGATTTAGTTACAAGGAAATCAGCCGCATCACGACGCTTTCGGTGACGAATGTCGGCTTCCTGATCCACACCGCGGTGACGAGGTTGCGGACGGAATTCGCGGCGCAACGGCCATGACGACGAGAGCGGACGAAGGACGACAGATGCCAGGCGATGGGGACGAAGAACGAAGCAACGAAGGACTGAGACGTGAAAACGGGACTTAACATGAAGGCAGACTCTTTGGCGGATGATCCGCAACTGACGGCTTACGCACTCGGCGAACTCGAGGGCGCGGCGCGCGCGGCGGTGGAGGCGCGGTTGGCGCACGATGCGGCGGCGCGCGCGGCGGTGGAGGAGATTCGCGCGATGGCGGGGCACTTGCACGCGGCGATGGCGGCGGAAACGACGGAGGCCACGGCGAAGGAGGGAGCGAGCGCGCGACAGGCGGGTGCGACGCAGGGAGAGGCCGTTTACGAGCGGAAACAGGCACGGGTGCTCCGGTTTCCGCAGATGTATTTCGTGATCGCGGGCGTGGCGGCGGCGTGTTTCGCGGTGGTGCTGGCGATCAAGGAGCCGGAATACCGGGCGCGGCAGATGCAGCGCGTGGCGGAGAAGAAACTGCACGAAGACGCCTTCACGAAGGCGTTGCGGATGCGGCAGGCGCAGGCGCGGGCCGCGGACGAAGCGGCGAGGGCGCAGCAGAGTTTCAACTCGGATACGGTTTTGGAGTTGCCCGCTGCGCTGCCGAAAGTGGCGGAGCCGACGGCGGACGCGCTCGGTTACGCGAGCAACGAAAAGGCGCGATTGGTGGGCGGCACGGTGCTTGGCCAGACGACGTTTGCGGGGGCCGTGTCGCAGACGCTGCGCGATTTTAATACGGAGGCCTACGCGTATCAGACCGAGGGCGATTTCATCGCGGCGGCGCTGGAGCCGTTGTCCACGTTTTCGATCGATGTGGATACGGCGAGCTACGCGAATGTGCGGCGGTTTTTAGAGAGTGGTCGTCGTCCGCCGGTCGATGCAGTGCGGATCGAGGAGTTGGTGAACTATTTCCCGTATCATTATGCGGCACCGGGGAGGGTGCGGGGTGAGGGCACCCCGCCTACAAAGGAGGAGGCGGCGCCGTTTGCGGCGTCGATGGCGGTGGCGAGTGCGCCGTGGGCGCCGGAGCACCGGCTCGTGCGGATCGGGTTGAAGGCGCGCGAGGTGTCGGCGGCGGAGCGCGGCGCGGCGAATCTGGTTTTCCTGCTCGATGTGTCGGGCTCGATGAACCAGCCGAATAAACTGCCGCTGGTGAAGGAATCGATGCGGCTGCTTGTCAGCCGGCTGCGGCCGGACGACACGGTGGCGATCGTCACGTATGCGGGGCGGTCGGGTCTCGCGCTGGCGACGACGCCGGTGAAGCGGGCGGCGGAGATTTTGGGGGCGTTGGATGAGTTGAGCCCAGGCGGATCGACGAACGGCGCGCAGGGCATCCAGCTCGCTTACGACGTGGCGAAGGCGCATTTCGTGTCGGGCGGAATCAACCACGTGGTGCTCTGCACGGACGGCGATTTCAACGTCGGGATGACGAGCGAGGGCGAGTTGACGCGGCTCATCACGGAGCAGGCGAAGTCGGGCGTGTTTCTGACGGTGCTCGGGTTTGGGATGGGCAACTACAAGGATGCGACGCTCGAGAAACTGGCGGACTCGGGGAACGGCAACTACGGCTACGTGGACAACCGGCGCGAGGCGGAGAAGCTGCTCGTGGAGCAGGTGAGCGGGACACTCGTCACGGTGGCGAAGGACGTGAAGCTGCAGGTGGAATTCAATCCGGCGAAGGTGGCGCGTTACCGGTTGATCGGTTACGAGAACCGGCGGCTGGAGAATCGCGATTTCAACAACGATAAAGTCGATGCGGGCGAGATTGGCGCGGGCCACACGGTGACGGCGCTTTACGAAATCGTGCCGGTCGGGACGAAAGATGCGGATGCGGCGGCGAGCGGGCCGGCGATCGATCCGTTGAAATACGCCGCGGTGAAAGCTCCAAGCACCAAGGACCAAGTTCCAAACTCGGAGGAGTTGCTCACGCTGAAGGTGCGTTACAAGGAGCCGGCGGGCGACAAGAGCCGGAAGCTGGAGTTTCCGCTGGTGGATCGCGGCGCGGCGTTTGCGGACGCGGATGGGGACTTCAAGTTCGCGGCGTCGGTCGCGGCGTTTGGAATGATTTTGCGCGATTCGCCGCAAAAGGGTTCGGCGACACTGGCGAACGTGGTGGCGTGGGCGGAGTCCGGCGCGGGCGCGGATGCGGGCGGGTATCGGGCGGAGTTTATCCAACTGGCGCGGCGGGCGGAGACGCTGGTGAATTGAAGGCGGTGCGCGGGGGGGCGAGTCGACGGGGCGGGCACTGAGGACGAAGAGGGAAGCGGGCAGGAGGGGGAACGGAGGCGGGGTGAGCGGGCACGAAAAAGCCCGCGCGGGTGGGCGCGGGCTCGAAACGGGAGACGACCGCAGAGTTATTTCTTGGCGGTTTTGGCGACTTCGCCGTGAGATTCGCACTTGTCGGACTTCGCGGCGGCGGCGGTGGTGTCGCAGGACTTCGCGTCCTTGCTCTTGCAGCAGCAGCAGGCGCTTTCGTCTTTGCAAGCGGCGTCGGCTTTGGCGGGCTGATCGGCGGCGGTCGCGAGGGCGGCGGCGGCGAGGGTGGCGAGGGAGAGGAGGAGTTTTTTCATAGGGGGAGGAGGTTGGGTTCGGCCGAAGGAGAACGCAAAAAGAGAAAGCGGCAAGGCTGTTTGGGCAGGCGCCTCCGGGAGGACAGCGAATCCAGCGAGAGGAAAGTCGTCGCGAAGACGCGCGATGGGAGGGAGCGGCAGGCGGTAGGGCGAGCCCGAGGGCGCTAGCGGAGCAAGGGTTCGAGCACGCGCCAGACGTTGTCGGCGAGGAGGCGGTGGCCGGCAGCGTTGGGGTGAATCATGTCGGCTTGGTTCAGCGCGGGCACGGCACCGACGCCTTCGAGCAGAAAGGGGACGAGCGTGAGGTGGTTTTTCTCGGCGAGATCGGGAAAGAGCGAGCGAAAGCGGGTGGTGAAGCGCTCGCCCATGCTGGCGGGCATTTGCATGCCGGCGAGGACGATGGGGGCGGCGGGGGCTTTGGCGCGCACGTGATCGATGATCGCCTGGAGGTTGGCGCGGGTGACGGCAGGATCGATGCCGCGCAGGCCGTCGTTGCCGCCGAGCGCGAGGACGAACACATCGACGGGTTGCCGCAAAACCCAGTCGATGCGGCGAAGGCCGCCGGCGGTGGTTTCGCCGCTGACGCCGGCGTTGACGACGCGGTAGGGCAGGTGGGCGGCTGCGATGCGTTGTTGGATGAGCGCGGGGAACGCCTCGCGTTCGGGGGCGTCGAGACCGTAACCGGCGGTGAGACTATCGCCGAAGAAGACGATCGTTTTCGGCGCGGGGGCGGCGGCGCGCAAGGTGGCGGCGAGTCCGAGGAGGAGGCAAAACCGGAGAGCGATCATGGAGCGATACGACCGCTTGAACTAGCTTTCGAGCCAAAGGCGGGTTCTTGTGACAGGCATTGTCCATGAGTGCGCAACCGATCCTGAAAGTCCAGCGGCTGACGAAGACGTATCGCACGGCCGCGGGGCCGTTGACGGTGTTGCATGAGGTCTCGTTTGAGTTGGAAGCGGGCGCGAGTCTCGCCGTGGTCGGCCCGAGCGGCAGCGGAAAGACCACGCTGCTGGGGTTGTGCGCGGGACTCGATGGCGCTACGACCGGGAGCGTGGCACTCGCAGGCGAGGCGCTGGAGCCATTGAACGAGGACGGACGGGCGCGGGTGCGGAATGAGCATGTGGGTTTCGTGTTTCAGAATTTCCAACTGATCCCGACGCTGACGGCGCGGGAAAATGTGCTCGTGCCGCTCGAGTTGCGCGGAGAAGGAGGGCGCGAGGCGGAGGCGCAGGCGTTGCTGACGCGCGTGGGTCTCGGGGAGCGCGGGGATCATTATCCGGTGCAGCTTTCGGGCGGGGAACAGCAGCGGGTGGCGCTGGCGCGGGCGTTCATCAACCGGCCGAAGATTCTGTTTTGCGATGAGCCGACGGGCAACCTCGATGCGGAGACGGCGCACGCGATGGTGGAGCTGATTTTTGGACTCAACCGCGAGCGGGGCACGACGCTGGTGCTGGTGACGCACGATCCCGAGCTGGCGAAATTATGCGGTCGCGTGCTGCGGTTGCGCGGCGGCGCGGTGGTGGCATGAGGGACTATGATTTTGGTCTCCCGCGAATCCCGCGCATAGACGCGAATACGATCTTATGAGCGAACTGATCTATCCAGAGGAGAGTTATGATCCGCGTTCATTGGCGTGATTAACGGGCGGCGGCATGAATTTTATTCTCAAAATGGCGTGGCGGGATTCGCGGCGGGCACGGGGGCGGCTGGCGCTTTTTTCGTTGTCGGTTGTGCTCGGGATCGCGGCGCTCGTGGCCATCGGTTCGTTCAGCGCGAATCTGTCGCGGGGCATGGCAGAGCAGACGAAGGCGCTCCTCGGCGCGGACTTGATCGTGACGTCGCGGGTGGCGTTTACGCCGGCGGTGGAGGCTTTTCTCCAGACGCTCGGCGGCGAGGAGGCGCGTGAGGTTTCCGCCAGTTCAATGATGGTGTTTCCCACGGCGGGGGGCGCGACGCGGTTGGTGCAGGCGCGCGCGATCGAGGGCGCGTTCCCGTTTTACGGGGAGTTCGACACGGAGCCGGCGAACGCCCTGGCACGGCTGCGGCGGGGCGAGAAGGTGGTGATCCTCGAGGCCACGCTGCTGCCGCAATTTAACGTGAAGATGGGCGATCACGTGAAGCTCGGGAAAGAGAGGTTTGAAGTCGCGGGGGCGGTGACGAAAGTCGCGGGCGAAAACGCGGCGGTGGCGATGCTGGCGCCGCGGGCGTTTTTCCCGCTGGGGCGGCTGGAGGCGACGGGCCTCGCGGGGCCGGGCAGTCTCGTGCGGCATCGCGTCATGCTCAAGCTGCCGGCGGGGCGCGATGCGGAGGCGGTCGCGCGAGAGTTGCGCGAGCGTTTTCCGGAGCAACGGTTGTCGGTCGAGACGGTCGCGATGCGTCAGCGCCAGCTGGGGCGAGCACTGACCAACATCTACGGTTTCCTGAGTCTCGTGGGTTTCATCGCGCTGTTCCTCGGTGCGATCGGAGTGGCGAGCGCGATCCATGTTTACGTGCAGCAAAAGATCACGACGGTGGCGATTTTGCGGTGTCTGGGCGCGTCGGCGCGGCAGAGTTTCGCGGTATATGTCGTGCAGGGGTGCGCGTTGGGTGCGCTCGGGGCGGTGCTCGGGGCGGCGTTGGGCATCGGGGTGCAAAGGCTGCTGCCGGGGCTCGTGCAGGACTGGCTGCCGTGGCGGATGGATTTCTTCATCGCGTGGCCGGCGGTGGGGCGGGGGATGGCGGCGGGTTTTGTGATTTGCGTGCTGTTTGCGCTGTTGCCGCTGCTGGCGGTGCGGCGGGTTTCGCCGTTGGCGGCGTTGCGGTCGGCGTTGGCGGAGCCGGCCAAGCGGGCGCCGGATCCGTGGCGAATCACGATCGGGGTCGCGATCGGGGGCGCGGTGTGGGGTTTCGCGTTGTGGCAGACGCGGAGCATCGCGCTTGGGGTGGGATTTGCGGGGTCGCTTGCGGTGGGTTTCGGCGTGCTGTGGGGCGCGGCGCGCGGCGTGGCGTGGGCCGCGAAACGCTGGCGGCCACGCGGGTTGCCGTATGTGGTGCGCCAGGGCATCGCGAATCTGCACCGGCCCAACAACCGCACGGTGCTGCTGTTGGTATCGCTCGGGCTGGGGACGTTTCTGATGCTGACGCTTTATCTGAGTCGCACGACGTTGCTGCAGGAGTTGAAGATTTCCGGCGAAGGCGGGCAGCCGAACTTGATGTTTCTGGACGTGCAGGACGATCAAGTGGCGACGTTGCGCGAGCTGGCGGAGCGCGAAAAAATGCCGCTGCTGCGGACGGCGCCGATCGTGACAATGAAAGTGGCCGCGGTGCGGGGGCGGCCGGTGGCGGAGATGCTGAAAGACCGGACGTCGCCGGTGGCCAACTGGACGTTGCGGCGGGAGTATCGTTCGACGTATCGGGGCGAGTTGAGCGAGACGGAGAAACTCGTGGCGGGGAAATTCAGCGGGCAGGTGGCGGCGGACGTGGCGGTGATCCCGATTTCGCTGGAGCAGGATCTGGCGAAAGACATGCACGTGAAACTCGGCGACGAGATCGAATGGGATGTGCAAGGCGTGCCGTTGAAGACGCGGGTGACGAGCTTGCGGACGGTGGAATGGCGGCGGTTGGAGCCGAATTTCTTCGTGGTGTTTCCGCTGGGCGTGCTGGAGGGCGCGCCGAAATTCTATCTGGCGGCGGCCCATGCCGCGACGCCGGCGGATTCGGCGCGGCTGCAACAAGTGGTCGTGCACGCGCTGCCCAACGTGAGTGCGATCGATCTCGCGACGCTCGTGCAGACGCTCGACAGCATCTTCTCGAAGGTGGCGCTGGTGATCGAATTCATGGCGTTGTTCACGGTGGCCACGGGGCTCGTGGTGCTGGCGGGCGCGGTGCTGACCGGACGGTATCAACGCATTCGGGAGACGGTGCTGCTGCGGACCCTCGGGGCGTCGCAGCGGCAGCTCGGGCAAATCCAGTTGGTGGAATACGCGGCGCTCGGCGCGCTGGCGGCGATACTCGGAGGCGGGCTCGCGGTGGGGGCAAACGCGTTGCTCGCAAAGTATGTTTTCGAGACGACGGCGGCGATTTCGCCGGGTGCGCTTGCGGTGGCGGGAGTGGGCGTCGTGGTCGTGACGCTGCTGACGGGAGTGTGGTCGAGCCGCGGGCTCGCAACGCATCCGCCGCTCGAAGTCTTGCGGCAGGAAGTGTGAGTCCTTTACGCGGGGCGAATTGTCCGCATGGTTGCCGCTTCCTTATTTCTCATGCGCCGCGTCGTCACCTTTCACTACACTCTTCGTGATCCATCGGGCCGGGTGCTCGACACCTCGGCCGGCGGCGAGCCGGTGACTTATTTGGAAGGGGCGGGGCAGGTGATCGACGGCGTGGACGAACAGTTGCGCGCCGCTGTCGCCGGGGAAAAACAACGGCTCGTGGTGCCGCCGGCGAAGGCTTACGGCGAACGCGATCCGGAGCAGGTGCAACAGGTGCCGCGCGCACAGTTGCCGATCGACGGGGAACTGCACGTGGGCGATCAATTTCAGGCGGGCGAGGATCGTTTTGCGCCGGTGGTGACGGTGGTGCACATCGAGGATGATCGAGTGACGCTGGACGCGAACCATCCGCTGGCGGGCGTGGAGCTGACATTTGACGTCGAGGTGGTCGCGGTGCGGCGGGCGACGGAGGCGGAGTTGCAACACGGTCACGCGCACGGCGGAGACGGCGCGGCGGGTTGCGCCGAATAGCGGACGCGGGTGACGAATTTTATCTCATGAAGATCCTCGGCATCGATATTGGCGGTTCGGCGGTCAAGGGCGCGCCGGTGGAGACGACGACGGGGCAGTTGCTCGCGGAGCGCTGCCGCGTGGCGACGCCGACGGTGTTGCCGCCTGCGGAACTGGCGGCGGTGGTGGGGGAAATCGTGGCGCATTTCCGGTGGCGCGGGCGGATCGGCATCGGTTTCCCGGGCGTGGTGCACGGGCCGCGCATCCTGACATCGGCCAATCTGCATCCGGATTTCATCGGCTGTGACGGGCGGACTTTGTTTGAGCAGGCGACGAAGCGGCCGGTGAATCTCGTGAACGATGCGGATGCCGCGGGGCTCGCGGAAGTGAAGTTTGGCGCGGGCCGCGGGCGGCCGGGCACGGTGCTGCTGCTGACGTTGGGGACGGGAATCGGGTCGGCGTTGTTTTGTGGCGGCGCGCTTTACCAGAACAGTGAGCTGGGGCATCTGCCATGGACGCGCGGGAAGTCGGCGGAGAAATTCATGTCGGGCGCGGCCCGCAAGGATCTCAATTTGGACTGGGAGGAGTGGGCGGGGCGGCTGAGCGACTATCTGGGTGTTTTGGAGCGGATCCTCTGGCCGGAGTTGATCATCATCGGCGGCGGCGTGAGCGCGAAGCACCGGAAGTATTTTCATTTTTTGAAAACGCGCGCGAAGGTGGTGCCCGCGGAGTTTTTGAACGAAGCTGGAATCGTGGGCGCGGCGTTGTGGGCGGAGGGCCAGCGCGGAGCGTGAGCGGAAGCAGGTCGGCCAGCCGCGGCTCGTCGCACGGGAAGGGCGCTTCGTCGCCGCGGGAGACGGGTTCATCGCATAAGCGGGTAATGCGCTTGAGTCGGCCGGGGGCGGCGGCGATGAAGCACGGACGCGCGCCGTGCAAAACCGTTGGATAAAGTATTCGCTGCTGCTGGTGGGATGGGGGTTGGTGGGGTTGCTGCTTTCGACCGAGGTTTACTTCAATCTTCTGGTCGAAACGCCGCATGTCGACGCGGTGGGCGCGGCGGCGATCCCGCAATTTGGCCGGGCGGTGATGTGGGCTTTACTGGCACCACTGATCCTGCAGATGCGGGTGAGGATGCCGCTGAGTCGCGGGCACTGGGCGGGAGGCGTGGCGTTTCACTTGGCGATGAGCGCGACGGTCATGCTGGTGTTTTATCTGGGGCGCATTTTTGCGATCAGCGTATTCTGGGCCGAGGATTTCTGGCCCACAGCGTTGCACAGTTTCTATGGGCGCAACCTGATCGACATGGCCTATTACTGGCTCGTGCTGGCGTTCGGCTATAGCTGGGAAATTCACCAGAAATACAAGAGCGAGGAACTGCGTGCCGCGCAGTTGGAGACGCGGTTGATCGAGACCGAACTGAAGGCGCTGCGGGAGCAACTGCACCCGCACTTTCTCTTCAATACGATGAACACGATCGCCGTGCTCATCCGGGAAGGGCGGCACGACGAGGCGGTGACGTTGCTGGCGCGGCTGAGTTCGCTGCTGCGGTTGTCGCTCGAGGCGACGCGCACTCCGGAGACGACGTTGCAACAGGAGTTGGATTTCCTCGACCGCTACATCGAGATCCAAAAGGCGCGTTTCTCGGACCGCTTGCTGGTCGATTTGGCGGTGGAGCCGGTGGCGCTCGCGGCCCGGATTCCGAATTTGATTCTACAGCCGCTGGTCGAGAACGCGATTTTGCACGGCGTGGCCGCCAAGAGCGGGCCCGGGCGCGTGCGGATCGGCGGCCGGGTGACGGGTGACCGGCTGCACCTGACGGTCGAGGACGACGGCCCGGGAATCGCCGATGCGGAACGAGGACGCACGAGGGAGGGCGTCGGCCTCAGCAACACCCGCGACCGGCTGATAAAAACCTACGGCGTGCGGGCCCAGCTCACGGTGCGGAGCGAACCGGGTCACGGGGTGAGGGTGCACATCGTCATGCCTTTTCGCTCATGAAAACACATGCTCCGCTCCCTCGGTCCCGCCTGCGCGCGGTGATCGCCGATGACGAGCCGGCCGCCCGCCGGGGCGTGCGCCTGCTCTTGGAACGCGATGGTGAGGTTGAGGTGGTGGGCGAGGCCATCGACGGTCCGGAGGCAGTGGCGCTCATTTCGGACCAGAAGCCCGATCTGGCATTTCTGGATGTGCAGATGCCGGGTGGCGATGGCTTCGAGGTGTTGCGCGCCGTGGGGGTCGCCAACGCGCCGGCGGTGATATTTGTAACGGCCTACGACGAATATGCGCTGCGGGCGTTTGAGGTGAATGCGATCGATTATCTGCTGAAGCCCTACGACGACGAACGCTTCCGGGCGGCTCTGGAGCGGGCGAAGGCGGACGTGCGGCGGCGCGAAGCGGAGGGCGTCAACGCGCGGCTCTCGCAGTTGCTGAGTTTTTTGGAGGCAGCCCGCAGCGAGGGGCCGGAGCGCACGCCTGACCGGATCCTGGTGAAGTCGGCGGGCGAGATATTTTTCCTCAAAGCCAGCGAGATCGACTGGATCGAAGCAGAAGGGGATTACATGAAGTTTCACGTCGCCGGCCGGGCGCACCTGATGCGCGAGACGATGGCGCGGCTCGAGGCGCGACTGGACGCGGAAAAATTCATCCGCATCCATCGTTCGACGATCGTGAATGTGGACCGGTTGAGAAAGCTGACGCCGGCGTTTGGCGGGGAATACGTGGTGGTGCTGCAAGATGGCACGAAATTGAAGTTGAGCCGCGGCTATCACGCGCGGATCGCGCCGTTGCTGAAGGAGACGCGGTAGCGGTCGGCGCCGCGCGTCGGCGGACCGATCGCGAGGTTCATCGCACGCCGCGCGCGACTGGGCGCGCGAGTCAGCGGTTGGTCGTATGACACGGGGGCGAGGAGGAAAATTTGGGCGCGAATTGACGTTCATCCGGCGCAGGGGCGGCGGCGTCGGTCGCATTGGCATTGAGCGAATTTGGCGATGGCGGTTGCTCGCGCACGACAAGTCCAGTCCGCCGCCTGTCGGCGTCGGCTTTACAACTCAAACCGAACAACGATGAACGACCACATGTTGGGAAGTCGCGGGAAGAACACCCCCGTGCGAGCGGCGCTCTGGTTGAGCCTGCTGACTTTGCCGGCGCTCGCCGCAACCGCCCAAGGCACCGACATCTCGGCCACTGCCGACGAACCGTTGGCGTTGGAGAAATACGTGACGACGGGCCGTTTCATTCCGTATGCCGCGGAAGCTCCGGCGATCCCCGTGCAGGTGATCTCGAAGGCGAAGATCGAAGCGAGCGGGGAGAGCGGCGACCTGCTGGCGGTGATCCGGCGCACGGTGCCGCAGTTTATCGGCAACGGGAATCGGGGGGCGTCGAACGCGAATATCGGCGGCGGTTCGACCAATGGCGGTTCGCAACTGCGCCCCGGGAACGTGCAGACTTTGGTTTTGATCGATGGGCGCCGGGCGGCGTTTGCGCCGGTGGCAGCGACGGGCGGGTTCACGTTTGTCGATGTGAACTCGATTCCGGTTTCCGCCGTGGAGCGGATTGAGGTCCTGAGCGATGGTGCTTCGACGGTGTATGGTTCGGACGCGGTTTCCGGAGTCGTGAACATCATTTTGAAGAAGGATTTCGCCGGAGCGGAGATCGGCGGCGGCTACCGGGGGGCGACGCAAAAGGCGCACTGGGCGGAGCGACTGGCGCGCTCGATCATGGGTGCGCGGGCCGGGCAGACGGACATCACGATGTCGGCTGAATGGGTGAAATTGGATTCGCACTTCCAAAGTGAGCGGGACTTTTCCGCGGACCACATGGGCAAGACCTCGACGTTTCCCGGGGCGGTGCAGACCGCTCCGGGCGGCCCGTCGTGTTGAGGCCGGGCGTCGATGCGCCGCCGCTGCGGTTGGCAGGGTCCGTCCCGGGGTGGCAGGTGAAGCGGGCCCGGACTGAGGCGGGCTCCGCTCATCCCCCGGCGCATCCGTTTATCAAAGATTGATGTAACTTTTCGCGGGCAGGACGTGTTGTGGGTCCATGTCCGTGGTTTTTCCGTCGTCGCAAGCGCCCGTCGTCGCCTCTTCCTTCTCGCTCGCAAAGCGGGGGGCGGATCGCCGCCGCGGTGCTCGCCTGACGGGTGAACCGGGCAATCGGTCAGTCGTTCATAGTTTGTCAGTGGTGTTGTGGAGGGGTCGTTGTGGGCCCCTCCACTTTTTTGTGCCCGCGGACGACCGCTTGCCATCTCTCGCCCAGTGTCCATAACCGCACGTTTCCCCTTCCGATCGAATTATGAATCCCGCCTCCTCTCCGAGCCCCGTCCAGCCGGTGCCGCGCCGCAAGAAATCCCGCTCTCTTTGGTGGATCGTCGGTGCCGCCATCGTGGTCATTGGAATCGTTGCCATTGCCGTCGCCAAGCGAGGCAAGGGTGATGCCGGCGTGCCGGTGACGACGGAAAAAGCCGTGGTCAAGACGATCACGCAGCTCGTCACGGCGACCGGCAAAGTGCAGCCCGAGATCGAGGTGAAGATCTCGCCGGAAGTGGGTGGTGAGATCATCGCGATCCCCTTCAAGGAAGGTGCCCGCGTGAAGAAGGGCGATGTCTTGGTGAAAATTAAGCCGGATTATTACCAGGCGTTTGCCGACCAGCAACAGGCGGCGCTCGTCGGCGCGAACGCCATGGCGGTGCAGACCAACGCGCAGCTCGTCAAGGCGAAGGCGGACTTCGAGCGCAGCGCGGACCTCTATAAGAAGAAACTGATTTCTGACTCTGACTACACCGTCGCGCAGACGGCGCTCGATGTGGCCCAGGCGAATGTGGATAACGCCGAGGCGCAGATTTTGATCACCCAAGGTGTCGTCAAGCAGGCGCAAGATCAGCTCAGCAAGACGACGATTTACTCGCCGATGAATGGGACGATCAGCTCCCTCACGAGCGAGGTGGGCGAGCGCGTCATTGGCGGCGGCCAGTTTGCGGGCACCGAAATCATGCGCGTCGCCGAGCTCAGCAACATGGAAGTGCGCGTAAAGGTGAACGAGAACGACATCGTGAACGTGAAGATCAACGACCACGCCAACATCCAGATCGACGCCTACCCCGGGCGGCGGTTTTCCGGCGTCGTGAAGGAGATCAGCAATTCCGCCTTGAACGCAGGCGGCGGCGGTTCGGGCAGCTCGTCGCAGGCAGCGGCGACGGTGAGTGATGAGGTGACGAATTTTCTGGTGAAAATCCGCATCGCGGATCGCGACGTCCAACTGCGGCCCGGCATGAGTGCGACGGCCGACATTGAGACGCAGACGGCCCGCGATGTGGTCGCGGTGCCGATTCAGAGTGTGACCGTGCGGGCCGAAGGCGGCCTGACCTCCGACGAGTTGCAGCAAAAACGCGCGAAAGATGCGCAGGAGAAATCCGGCAACGCGCTCGAAGTAAAAGACGAGAAGGACGAAGCGCGGCGCAACCGCGATAAGCTGGAGCGCGTGGTTTTCATCCGCGAGGGCGACCATGTGAAGATGCGCAAGGTTGAAACGGGCATCGCCGACAATACCGACATCGAGGTCAAAAGCGGGGTGAAGGCGGGCGAGGAAGTCGTCTCCGGCACTTACGCGGCGATCAGCCGGAAATTGAAGGATGGCACGAAAGTGCACATCGAAAAGGCCAAGAAGAACCCCGAGACGAAATAACACCGCCGCGCCGCCGGTTCAGCCGGGCGGCGTGGGTGAGCCGTTCATCATGACACCTTCCGCTCCTCCCGATACAGGATCGCGCGTGCGGCGCGATCCTGGCGCCTTGGTCATCGAGATCCGCGATGTCACAAAACTTTACAAGATGGGCGCGGAGATCATCCACGCGCTGCGTGGCGTCTCATTGGAAATCCGCCGTAACGAATACCTCGCGATCATGGGTCCGTCGGGCTCGGGCAAGTCGACGCTCATGAACATGCTCGGTTGCCTGGATACGCCGACAGCGGGGCACTACAATTTCAACGGCCGGAACGTGGCGACGATGGTGGATGACGAGCTGGCCGACATCCGCAACCGCGAGATCGGGTTTGTCTTCCAGACATTCAATCTTCTGCCGCGGTCGGATTCGTTGCACAACGTGGAGCTGCCATTGATCTACGCGGGCGTGGCGCCGGCCGAGCGCAGGGAACGTGCGGTGCAGGCCCTCGAGCACGTCGGCCTGGGCAATCGCCTCCATCACCGGCCCAATGAACTCTCGGGTGGTCAGCGGCAGCGCGTGGCGATCGCGCGGGCGCTGGTGAACCGGCCGTCGATCATCCTGGCTGACGAGCCGACCGGAAACCTCGATTCACGGACCGGCGTGGAAATCATGGCGTTGTTCGAGGAATTGTATGCGCAGGGCAACACGATCATCGTGGTGACGCACGAAGAGGACATCGCCCGGCATGCGCGCCGGATCGTGCGGCTGCGGGATGGGTTGATCGAGAGCGATGGCGTGGTGAGGTGAGGCCATGAAGCGGATCCTTTACGAGCTCACCGAATCGTTCCGCATCGCCTTCGCGCAGATCAGGGCGAACAAGATGCGGTCGGTGCTCACGGCCCTCGGCGTGATCATCGGGATCGTGGCGGTGACGTTGATGGGGACCGCGATCAAAGGCATCGACATCGGGTTTCAACGCAGCCTGGCGTTGCTGGGCGACGACGTGCTGTATGTGCAAAAATGGCCGTGGCACAACGTCGAGGATTGGTGGAACTACGAAAACCGGCCGATCATCCGGCCGGAGGATGCGGACAAGCTGAACCGGATTTTCGAAACGATGCCGAATTCGCTGCTGGACGTGGCGGTGCCGGTGGTGGCGCGAGGCTCAGCCGTCAAGGCGGGCAACAAGCAGGTGAGCGGAGTCTTCACTTTTGGCACGACAGCGGACTACGCGCGGTTGATGACGGCGGATTTCAGTGAGGGGCGGCTGTTCACCGAAACGGAGGCGGCGGCGGGCCGGCAGGTGTGCGTGCTCGGTCTCGACGTGGCCACGGCGTTGTTTCCGGAGCGGTCGGCGATGGGCGAGACGGTGTTGATCCGCGGGCAACCCTTCACGGTGATCGGGGTGCTGGCGAAGCAGGGCTCGTTCCTCGGTTTGTTCAGCATGGATACGCAGGCCCTCATGCCGCTGCGGGCCTATCTGAAATATTTTGGGCTGGGCGGGCGCGGCGCCGAGCTGCGCGTGAAGGTGCGGGACAAGACACGGATGGCGGAGGCGACGGAGGAGCTCGTGGGCGCGATGCGGCGCGTGCGGGGGCAATTGCCGGGTGAGCGGGACAATTTTTCGATCAACCAGCAGGAAGCGTTCAAGGCGCAGCTCGATCCCATCAAGTCGGGCATCGCGTTCGCCGGATTGTTCATCACGGGATTGTCCCTGTTTGTCGGAGCAATCGGCATCATGAACATCACTTTTGTGAGCGTGAAGGAGCGCACGAAGGAGATCGGCACAAGGAAGGCGCTGGGTGCCCGGCGCACGACGATCATGCAGCAATTTCTCATTGAGGCGGTGGCGATCTGTCTGATCGGCGGCGCCGTGGGGCTGGGCGTGGCGGCAGGGCTGACGTTCGCAATCCAGAAGGCGATGCCGAGCCTGCCGGTGGCATTTTCCTCGGGACTGGTCGTCGTCAGCATGGTGGTATCGATCGTCACCGGTATCGCGTCGGGTTCCTGGCCGGCTTGGATCGCGTCGCGGCTCGATCCGGTGGTGGCGTTGCGTTACGAATAACCAAGGCCAGCTATGTTATTTGGCGAAATTTTACGAATGGCGTTCCGGTCGCTCGGAGCGAACAAGCTCCGCTCGATTTTGACGATGGCGGGCATCACCATCGGGGTGTTCTCGGTGATCGGCGTGATGACGACGGTCTCGGCGTTGCGCGGCTCGATCGAGACCGGATTGAGTTTCCTCGGCACCAACATGTTTCAGTTCGCGAAATGGCCGACGGGGATTTCGTCCGGCGGGCAGGATCGACGGAAGTATCAAATGCGGCGCGACATCACCCTCGATGAGGCTCAGCGCTACATGAAGCTGATGGAGGGCACGAGCGATGTGATCTGCCTGAAGGTGTTCAACCAGGATGGGAGCGCCCAAGCGGTTTACGAGAACCGCAAGACGACGCCGGGGCTGACCTTTGGCGGGAGCAACGAGCATTTCATCACGGCGAATCAGTATTCGATCGAGACGGGGAGAAACCTCACGGCGGGCGACGTCGATCTCGGGCGGCCGGTTGTGATCATCGGCCAGACCATCGTGCAGAAGCTTTTCCCCACGGAGTCGCCACTCGGGAAGGTCATCAAAATCAGCGGGCGCACCTACACGGTCATCGGCACGTTTGCGCCGAAGGGGAGTGCTTTCGGGCAAAGTCAGGACGACATTCTGATCGTGCCGATCACCCGCTACCTGAGCGATTTCGGCTCGGAGGGCGTGACCGTGAACATCGCCACGCAGGCGCCGTCGCAGACGATGTATAATGAGACGATCGACAAGGCGATCACGGCGATGCGCATCGTGCGCGGGTTGCAGCCGGAGGATGAGAATGATTTTGAGCTGTATTCGAACGACTCACTCATCGCGGCGTTTGCGAAGATTGCGGACGCCGTGCGGGCGGGAGCACTGGTGATCAGCGCGATCGCGCTTCTCGCGGCGGGAGTCGGGATCATGAACATCATGCTCGTCAGCGTGACGGAGCGCACGAAGGAGATCGGCATTCGCAAGTCGATCGGCGCGCGAAAGAAAAGCGTGCTGACGCAGTTTCTCGTGGAGTCCGTGGTGATTTCACTGGCGGGTGGCCTCGCGGGCATCCTGCTGGGCATTTGCGTGGGCAACGGCGTCGCGGTGCTGCTGAAAGCGTCGATCGTTTTCCCATGGGATTGGGCGGCGATCGGATTGGCCGTGTGTTCGGGGATCGGCGTTGGCTTTGGCTTCTATCCGGCGTGGAAGGCGGCCTCGCTGGATCCGATCGAGGCGCTGCGTTACGAATAAAGCGGTGGCGCGCTGAACGGCGCGTCCGCTTGTGCCCGGTGCGGCAAGAAGCGCCGCGACGGACTAATGTTGCGCCGCGTCAGCCGCGCCGGATTTCGGAGCCGGGGAAGCGGATTTGGACGCGGAATACTTTTTTGATGCGGCACTTGATGGCGCCCGTTTGGAGATCGAAGCGTTCCGGGACTTCGATGCGGTGCAGATCGACGACGGCATGGTAGCCGCGCTCGGAAAACACATCGATCAGCATCGCGAGGGCGAGCGGGTCGTCGAGCACCGGATCTTCAGTGTTGATCAACGCCACGCCGGAGATCGCATGCCGCAAAACGATCGGCACAACCTTTTGTTCGATGAAGGTCACCACCTTCGCGAGCAGCTCGGGTTGGCCAAACTCGTAGCCATCGAGGCGTTTCACGAGTTCCTGCCGCGCATGGATGGTGATGTCGCTGGCGACGGGCACGCGGCGCAGGCGATCGACGGTGCGTGGATCGAGCTCGAGGGTGCTTTGATATTCGAGCTCCTTGATGATGTTTTGCTCAACCTCTTCGATCGCCCCTTGGGCATTGACGAAGTGGTAATGGAAAATCTCCTTGAGCGACTGAAGCGCGTCCCAGGTTTGCTCTTTGAAGACCCGGTAGCGGCGTCGTGCGAGGGCTTCGTCGAAATCGGTGGCGCGTTCCTCGACCAGGGAGCCAACGCCGGTGCGCTGCACCTCCGCGTTGTGGAGGCGGCTTTCACGACCGCGCTTGAGTTGCCGCGCGACGGATTCCTTTTCGTCGACGAACAACACCATGATATGAATCGTCGGGAGCCGGAAATGGATGCCCAGCGGCGTTCCGTAGAATTCACGGCGAAGCTCGTGCATTTTTTCGACGAGCAGCGTGAGGCACTCAACCTGCACGCGCGTGCGCGGGAAGCCGTCGAGGATCACCCCGTCGCGATACATCGGCTTCATCAATTCCCGGAGCAGGAGCGCAACGACCTCGCGATCGCCGACCATGCTGCCTGCATCCTTGAGCGCTTTGGCTTCGGGGGAATCGAGCAGGGCGCTCATCACCACCGGGGGGCAGGTGAGGCCGCGCGTCTTGGCGATAAACTGGGTGTTGGTGCCTTTGCCCGCACCGGGCGCGCCGCCGAGGAGAATGATTTCCTTCGGAAACCGCATGTTTTCGCGGCCGAAATCCGACTCCAAGTCGTGCCACGCCGCGTTGAAGATCAATTGGGCGTCCTTGATCTCCAAGTCGTTCATTTTGACCGCGCTGCTTTGGGCGAGCGGAGGAGTGGACGCGGGAGTGGGGCTGGCTGAAGTGGGCATCGGAAGGAGGGGAGTTAAGACGCGAACCGCAGGCGTGTGGACAACAGAATTTCGTCGCCGAGCAAATAAAAACGCCCGGCGGTCACGCGGCGCGCGGCGGTGCGCGGACGGGTGGCCGGCCGGCGGGCCTTGCAAAGTTCGGGGAGCGGCGGCGGGGGATTCCTGCAAATCGCACGAAGGTTTGGGGCGGCGCGGGCGCCGCGATGTGCAACTGCTTGCCGCAGAGAGACGGCGGATTACGCGAACGGTGTTGGCACGGGTTGGGCAGAACAGACGGTGGCCACGAGGCCTGTTCTTTCGCCGCCATTTCCTTTCGCTCCGCTGGAAAATTTCGCGTCCTGCGTGCTCTGTGGCGCGCAGTATCGAGACCAGCCGCCCCGGCGGAACTTCGCCGGGGCGGTGTGGTCGGTTTTGACCGCATGGTGCGCGGAACCCCGCGTGCCTGCTTAGTTGAAGCTGGACCTGGCGGGGTCGTCGAAAGGCGGCCCCGCCTTGGTTTACAGTTTTCTCTACGAGCCCCTTTTTTCGATGCGTGTTCTCATTGTCGATGACGAGCCCGCCATTCGCCGAACAACCCGGATTGCGGTGGAGGCGGCGGGCCATGCGGGGGTCGAAGCCCCCAACGCTGCGCGTGCCTTGAAGGCGGTCGAAGAGACGCCGTTCGACGTGTGCTTCCTCGATGTAAAACTCGGGCAGGACGATGGGCTGGAGGTCCTGCAACGCCTGCTGGCCGTCGCGCCGTCGCTGGCCGTCGTGATGTTCACCGCTTACGCGAATGTGGCGACAGCGGTCGAGGCGATGCGACGCGGGGCGTTTGATTTCATCCCCAAGCCGTTCACGCCGGAGCAGATCCGCGGCGTCCTCGGGAAGGTGACGAAAACGCGGGCCTTGGAAACCCGCGTGGAGCAACTCGAGGCGCAGATTGCGAGCGAGGCACCCGCGATCGATGTCTCGTCGGCGGAACCGGGCCCGCAACGCGCGTTGCAGATCGCGTTCAAAGCGGCCGAATCCAACGCCACCATCCTGATCCTCGGCCCGAGCGGGACGGGCAAAAGCGTGCTGGCGCGCGAGGTGCATCGCCGCAGCGCACAACGCGACGCGGCGTTTGTGACCGTGCATTGCCCGAGTCTTTCGCGCGAATTGCTGGAGAGTGAACTCTTCGGCCATGTGAAGGGCGCATTTACAGGCGCGATCACCGACACGATCGGCAAAGTGGCGGCCGCGGAAGGCGGGACGTTGTTCCTCGACGAGATTGGCGAAATTCCGCTGGAGATTCAGCCGAAGCTCCTGCGGCTGTTACAGGAACGCGAATACGAACGCGTCGGCGAAACGAAGCCGCGTCATGCCAACGTGCGTCTCATCGCGGCGACGAACCGCGCCCTCGCCGAGGAGGTGAAGGCGGGCCGCTTCCGCGAAGATCTTTTCTACCGGCTCAACGTGATCAGCGTCACGTTGCCGGGGTTGCGCGAGCGGCCGGGCGACCTGCAGCGCTTTGCGGCCAACTACCTAGCGTTCTTTGCGGCGAGTCTGGGCAAGCCGGTGAAGGCATTTTCGCCGGTGGTGGCGGCGGCGTTTGCCGGTTACGAGTGGCCCGGCAATTTGCGGGAATTGCGCAACGTGATCGAGCGCGCGGTGATTCTTGCGCCCGGCGACACGATCGAGCTCAACGACCTGCCGGAGCAATTTCACGGGCCGGCGTCAGCCGTGATCACCGTTGGTTCGCGGGTATCGCTGGACGACCTGGAGGGGGAGCATATCCGGCGCGTGCTGCAGAGTGCGCGCAATCTCGACGATGCCGCCAAGACCCTCGGCATCGATCCGGCGACGCTCTATCGCAAGCGCCAGAAACTCGGTCTGATCTAGCGGGATTCGCGTCATGCTGCGCACGCGTCTTTACCTGGGGTTGCTGCCGTTGGTGCTGTTGTTGGTCGGCACGGGCAGCTACGCGATTCTCGTTTCACGGCATCTTGCCGGATCGTTGCAACGCGAACTGGTGGTCAACTACCGCACCGTGCTCGCGTGTCAGCGGATGCGGTTCGCCGCCACGATGATGACGGGGGCGCTGACCACGGCGCAGCGCGGTGATCTGCTCAAGGCGCGGCGGGATTTCGATGAGCAACGCTCCGCGTTTACGCGCGAGTTGATGGAGCAATCGGCGGTGGCGGCGGGCACTCCGCGGATCGGCTTGATCGAGGCGGTGGACCGCGCGTTCGACGATTTCTCCTCGGTGAGCAACGAAATCCTCAAGCTCGGCGGCACAGGTTCGCTACCGGCAGTGAAGGAAAGCGAGACGGCGCTCTACCGCGTGCTGAATGCGATCGAGGAGCTCACGCAGCGCGATTTCGCCGCCGCGCAAACGGCGGCGGCTCATGCCGGCCGGCTGGCGGCGACGACGGAGCGGGTGCTGTTGATCACGATCGCCTCCGCGTTTCTGCTCTCGCTGTTTCTGGCGTGGCGGCTGGCGGCTTCACTGTTGCAACCGATCAATCTGCTGACCGCCTCCGCCGTGGCGCTCGGCGAAGGCGACCTCGATCGCACGGTGCCGGAATTTTCGGCCGATGAACTCGGCCAACTGGCGCGGGCCTTCAATACGATGGCGGCGAAGCTGCGTGCATATCGTGAGGCGACCGTCGCGAAAGTCTTGCGGACGCAACGCACGATGGAGGCCACGCTCGCCTCCGCACCGGACCCGCTCTTCGTCGTCACGGGCAGCGGTGAGACGGAGATTCGCAATGCCGCCGCCGAACAACTCGGGCGCGCGGCGCAACTGGGCGACACGTATCCGCCCGAATTGCAGGAGCCGTTGCAACGCGTGCTGCAAACCGGCCAGCACTACCTGCCAACCGATTATGCGCGCGTGCTCACCCTGCGGGTGGACCGGGAAGACCGGCACTACCTGCCGCGGATTCTGGCGATTGGCGACGAACTCACGCAGTTTCGCGGGGCCGCGATCATTCTGCAGGACGTCACCAAATTTCGGCTGCTCGACGATGCGAAAACCAATCTCGTTGGCACGGTGAGTCATGAGCTGAAAACGCCACTGACGAGTCTGCGCATGGCGGTTTACCTGTTGCTGGAGGGCAATCTTGACGGGTTCTCGCCGCAGCAGCGCGAACTCGTCGAAGGCGCGCGCGACGACGCGGACCGGTTGCTGCGCATCCTCGACAATCTGCTCGACCTCACGCGACTGGAGGCCGGGGCGTCGACGCTCGAGCGGACGGATTGCGACGTGGGGACGCTGCTCGATGAAGTGGCGGGCGAGGTGACCTCCTATGTGGGCACGGCGGGCCAGACGCTCGCGGTGGAGGTCGACGCGGCGACGCGGGAACTGCCTCTGCACGTGGATGTCGCGCGGATCCGCCACGTTTTTTTGAATCTGTTGACCAACGCTTCCAAGTATTCGCCGCGCGGCGGGCAGGTGACATTGCGCGCGGAAGAAGCGCCGGGTGGCTTCGTGCGATTCGCCGTGCGCGATGAAGGACCAGGCATCCCCGAAGAGAGCGTGGCGCGGGTGTTCGATCGCTTTTACCGCGCGCCAGGCCAGCAGAAACCCGGCGAGGGCCTGGGGCTGGCGATCGCGCGCGAGATCGTAGTGGCGCACGGCGGAAGCATTGCGTGTGCGAACGGCCCGGACGGAGGCGCGGAGTTTCATTTCATCCTGCCGCTCGCACCGGCGACCGCCGAGATTCCCGCCGGCTGAAACACGCAAAGGAAGCGGCCGCGCGCGCGGGAACTCTGCACAGCGGCCACGTTCCATATTGATATTATGCACTCATCCACTGCCACGCCGCCTGCGTCATCCACTCATGAACTCCCGGAGGAACTCGCTGCGAACCTCCGCGCGTTGATTGCCGAAGCCGAGAAAACGCTCAGTTCGCGTCTCGGTTCGAGCGCCAGCCGCGGCTTGGCCGAGCTGCGCGATCGCTTGGAGTCGACGAAAGAAAAAATCGAAGAACTCTACGGCCGCGCCCGTGAAAAAGTGGTGGCCGGCGCGCGCACGACCGATGACGCGATTCGCACGCATCCTTACACGACGATGGGAGTGGCGCTCGGCGCCGGCCTGTTGATCGGCGCTTTGGTGAGCCGCCGCTGCCGCGACTAAATTTTACTCCCATGAGAATCCTCGGCATCATCCTTATCCTCGGCGGCGCGTTCCTTTTATATAAAGGGTTTCAACGAGAGGACTCGCTCGCCGGCAAGCTCGACACGGCCAGCACGAAAGTGGCCAACAGTGTCGACGGCGGCACGCACGTGGCGAACCACACGCTTTACTTGGTCGGCGGAGGCGTCCTGGTCGTCCTTGGCGCCGTGGTCGCGTTGAAGCGCCGCTAACCGGTGGGGCCGTCGCGGCGCCACGCGCAGCCGCGACGCTCAACTGTGCGGGCGCGACAAGAGCTGCGGTGCGGTTTCCATCTGGCCGCGCGTGACGCCGAGCTGGTTGATCAACCGTAGTTCCCGCCAAAGCTCCGCGCCGGAAATTTCGCCGCGGAGCAGTTGTTGATAGCGACCGAGCGTGCGGGCGACTTCGTCGGCGGATTCGTTGACGAATTCGATGCGAAAATGCCGCGCGCCGAGCGCAATCAAGCGCGAGGCATATTCAGCGCCGGTTTGGGCGCGGTTGTTGTAAACGGTGTTGCGGCAGCCGGCGTCGGCCTTGAGCGGAAGTTCGGCTCCGACGCGGTCGCGCAGGGCAACGCGGTGCGTTTCGCAGGGGCGTCCGCAGTCGCGATAATCTTTGCCGTCGGAAAGGAACGCGCAGAACACGCAGTGCTCCATGTGAAACATCGGCATGTGCTGATGCAGCGTGATGTCGAACGAAGCGCCGGGCGCGGATTGCAGCAGCGCTTCGAGTTGCGCGAGGTTGAGATCGTAGCTCGCGGTCACGCGCTCCAGGCCGAAACGGGCGAGGAAATAATCGGCGGTGAGCGGGTTGGCGACGTTGAGAGAAAAGTCCCCGCGTTTGCGGTCCGCGGCGAAGAACGCGAGGTGATCGTAATTCCGCACGAGGTAGCCGTCGGCGGCGCAGGAGCGCACTTGTTGCAGGATCCATTCTTCGCCGGGTTTGAAGACGCGTGGCGCGCTGGCCCAGATCGAGGACGCGGATCGGTCGGACCAAGGATCGGTGGCCTGCAATTCGCGGAAGCGCGCGACAGTGGTGCGGTAGTGCTTCGGGTTTTCGAATTCGCAATAGAGGGTGCGCACGCCGGCCGACCACGCCGCCTCCAGTTGTTCGGGCAGGCGAATGACGGCGACGACATCGGGGCCGTCTGCAGCGCTCTGGGTGGCGACGGGTGCTGATGCGGCCCGCGGGGGAGTCGAGGCCGACCACGACGTCGCGCGGGAGGCCGCTTCGACGAGCGTCCAGCGGGGCGGCGCGGCCCGTTGGCGGTCGAGCTCCGCGACGACTTCGCGACGCAGGCGATTAAGTTCGCTGACCGGCAGAATGACGTCGCCTTCGAGCAGGGAGGAGAAATCGCCGAGAGTAAACGGCGTGCCGCCCAAGCGGCCGAGTTGGTGGCGCAGGCGCTCGAGCTTCAGCGGTTGTTTGTCGGCAGGAGTGAGGGGCAGCGCGGACGCGACTTTGGCGACATGGCCGCGACCATCGCGCGCGATGAGGGTCAAGGGCGTGCCGGCGCGGCCGTGGACTTCGAGGTGCAGGGGCCGTTGAAAACGAATTTGTTCGCCGGCAAAGGTGGCGTGCAGTTCCCGCTCAAGTGCAGGATCGCTGGTCTTCCAGACGCGTTGTCCCGCCTGCACGCGCCGCCAATCAATGTCGCCGTGGCCGAAATGCAGCGTGGCTTCGTCGCCAGCGACAACGACTTGATATACGCGGCCGCCTTCTTCGCGTTCGTCGGGCCGACCAGCATCGAAGACGATGCCGTCGCCCGGCTTGAGCGGAGCGGCGAGACGGAGGGAGACAGTCTCGCGTCCCACGTGCGCGACGGTGCCCAGAAACACGCCGCGTTTGGTGCCGAAGCGGGCATGAGCGAGCGCTTGGTTGTCGATGCCGCGAAACCATCCGGTGTAGAGGCCACGCGAAAACGCCATTTGCAGTTCGTAGTGCGGGTCAGCCGCGGCGGGGCTGGCAGATTCCGGCGCGCGCGGAGTGGCGGCGGCGGTCGGCGCCCCGAGCACGCGGTCGAGCGCGGTGCGATAGACGCGCGTGATACTCGCAACGTATTCCGGAGACTTGAGACGGCCTTCGATTTTCAGCGACGCCACGCCGGCCCGCACGAGATCGGGCAGAACGTCGATCCCCGCGAGATCCTGCGGACTCAGCAAGTAGCGGCGATCGCCGAGATCGACCTTCTCGCCATCGGCAATGAGTTCGTAAGGCAGGCGGCACGCTTGGGCGCATTCGCCGCGATTGGCCGAACGCCCGCCGAGCGATTCACTCGTGAGGCACTGGCCGGAGTAGGCAACGCACAGCGCGCCGTGCACGAACACTTCGAGCGGCAACGACGTCGACGTGGCCTCTCCGCCTGCGCGGATCTTCGCAATGTCGGCGAGGGAGTTTTCGCGGGCGAGCACGACGAGTTGCGCGCCGAGGTCCCGGGCGAAGGCGACGCCCGCGGCGCTCGTGATCGTCATCTGCGTTGAGCAGTGGATCGGAAAATCAGGCGAAAGTTGGCGGATCAGCCGGCAGATACCGATGTCCTGCACGATCGCGGCGTCGACGCCGGCGGCGATGATCACGCGGAGATATTCCTCGGCGGCGGCCAGTTCATCGGCGAAGACGAGGGTGTTGAACGTGACGTAGCCGCGCACGCCTCGTTGATGCAGGAATGCCATCAACGCGGGCAGATCGGCGTGCGTGAAGTTGTGTGCGCGCATCCGGGCGTTGAAGCGCTCGAGGCCGAAGTAGATGGCGTCGGCGCCGTTTTCGACCGCGGCGCGCGCGCATTCCCAATCGCCGGCAGGCGCCAGCAATTCCGGTCGAGCCAGCGCGGGAGCGACGGCGGGGACGGAAGCAGCGAGAGGTTGGGCGGCGGGCATGGCTGACAGCATGGGCGAACTCAGGCGGCGGGCAA
Source organism: Horticoccus luteus (assembly GCF_019464535.1). GTDB lineage: Bacteria > Verrucomicrobiota > Verrucomicrobiia > Opitutales > Opitutaceae > Horticoccus > Horticoccus luteus. The sequence goes on from NZ_CP080507.1 coordinate 509,279, forward strand.
CTCGACCTCCGCGACCGGCCGGTGGCTCGTGGGAAACGGCACCGGCGCGGACACGTGCGGCGCGGCCGCGCGCAGCTGATGCGCGGCGAGAACGGTGAGCAAAAAGAAGCCGCCGGAGGCGTAGCTCAGCATCGGCAAACCGACCAGCCGGCCGCCGGCTCCCGTCGTGACAAACGCGCCGGCGAGAATGTTGGCGCCCGCCGACGCGGCTTGTTGGAGCGAGGCGTTGACGCTCATGAAGCCGCCGCGGTAGCGCGCCTCGACGGCGTTGGTGATCATCGCCATCGCGGGCGTGTAGCGACTGGACATCGACACCATAAAGAGCGCCATCATCACGCAGACGGTGACGAGAGGCGTCGGGCCGAGGCGGGTGAAAACCAGCATGACGACAATCGCCACGACGGACATCCACACGAGCAGGCGAAATTTATCCACGCGATCGCTCCACCGGCCGACGACGGGCATGCTGAAGAAGGTGCACGCGCCGCCGGCGGCGTAAGCCCACGGGAGTTGGTTGTCGGTCAATCCCATGTTTGCGATCATGGAAGGAGCGATGAACGGCACGAGGCAGCCGCCCGCCATCACCAGGACTCCGCCGAGAGCGAAGGCGCGCAGGTGGACGCCGTGCGTGACAATCTCGCGCATCTGGCGAAACGGGTTGGTGGTCAGCACCGCCGTGCGAATGGGCGGGAGCGCGACCGCGGCGAGGATGACGTTTGCCGCGGCGCAGGCACCGAGCATGATAAACGCCGCGTGCCAGCCGAAGTGGCCGGCGAGCATCAGACCCGCCGGCACGCCCATCACCGACGCGATGGGAAATGCGCTCATCACGACACTCAACGCCCGCCCGCGACGCTCGATCGGAATGATGTCGCCGACCATGGCCGTGACCATTGAGCCGGAGACGCCGCCGAAAGCGCCCGCAGCGATCCGGGCGGCGAGCAGCGCGAGATGGGTCGGAGCGAAACCGCACGCGAGGGTGGCGAGGCCGAAACCGGAGTAGAGCGCGATGAGCGCGCGTTTGCGATCGTAGCGATCGAGGATGAAGCCGCCGGCCAGTCCGCTCACGCCTGCGGCCAAGCCATAACTGGCGACGAGGTGCGAAAATTGCGCGGGCGTGATGTCAAACTGCCGCATGAGCTGGGAGCCCAGCGGCATCATGATCATGAAGTCCACGATGTGCGTGAACTGCACGGCCGCGAGCGCCAGCAACGTCGCGCGTTCGCGGCGTGGCGTGAGGGCGTGATGGACGTCGGCCGAAGGCATGAAGGGCGGATCGTTGCCTTTTTAGGCGGAAGCGCAATTCACGAAGCGACGGGCGGGGCGGGCGGACGCACCGCTTCGCGCAGGGCCTTTAAGAACTGCTCGGCGCCGCGCGTCTGGTAACGTTGCAAATGGCGCACGACGGCCAGTTCGCGGGTGGGCTCGATGCCGGTCAGCCGGAGGTAGGTCAGCGTTTCCTGATCGCGGGGTTGGCGGGCGAGTTGCGGGAGGATGGAGATGCCCAATCCCAGTGAGACGAACATTTTCAACGTGGCGACTTGGGCGCAGCGGTAGCGGATGCGCGGCTCGAAGTTATGATCGCCGAAAAACGCGCGGATTTGCGCGGCGAGCGTGCTGCCTTGGCCGAGAGTGACGAAATTTTCCCCGGCCAAGTCGTTGATGTTGATCTCGGCGCGTTGCGCGATCGGGTGACTGTGACCGACCACGAGCAACAGGGGATCGGTGAACAAAGGCTCGATGGACACCCGGCGGTTATCGAGGGGCAGGGGGACGACAGCGAAATCAACGTCGCCTTCCAGCACGCTCGCGACGAGGTCGTGGCGGAAATCCTCGCGGGCATCCACCGTGAGATGCGGATGTGACGTGCGAAGCTGGGCGATGAGCGGCGTCACGAGGTAGGGCATCACCGTTTGCACGGCGCCGACGACGATCCGGCCGGATGCGGTGGGGCTGTCTTGCAACTCCTTGGCGGCGTTTTCGACTTCGAAGAGGATGCGGCGCGCGCGTTCCACGAGGTTTTCGCCAGCTTCGGTGAGGACGGCGCGTCGACCGAGACGATGGAAAAGCTTACGGCCAATCTCCGCTTCAAGATTTATTATCTGTTGGCTCAAAGCGGGTTGAGAGACATTGCTTTGGGCGGCAGCCCGCGTGAAATTGCCGCTTTCAGCGACGGCGAGAAGGTAGCGGAGTTGAGTCAGTTCCATAACTTAAAGCGATGGAAGTGATAGAAAACGCATATTTCACTTATTGCAACGGTGGCGGTATTCTCGGCGGGTAAGGAAAATCCATGAAAACTAACCTAGTTCGTTTAGCGGTCACCCTCGGCGTTGCAGCCGTAGCCGCTGTGTTGCTTGTCCGTTCGACGGTCAGCGTTGATTCACTCGTCGGCTTCGGAGCCGTGATTGCACTCATCGCTGGGCTGGCGACGGAGTATCGGTTGACGGCCCCGCGGGCCGGCAGCCGCTGAGCCGGCTTAGTTCCCCTTTCGAAGCCCTGAGGTTTGCGCCGCAGGGCTTTTTTTGTGGCCCGAGGTGACGGGGTGGCGAGCGGGCACAAAAAAACGCGGGCGCGCGGCCCGCGTTTTGAGAGAGGAAGGTGATTACACGGCCAGCGGCGGCGGCGTGGAAACGGGGCGGCGGCGAACAAAAATCGCCACGATCAAAGAGATCAGAAAGTTGAAGATGAAACCGACCACGCCAGCCATGAGCGAGGCGGCGACAGGACTCATCATCGCACGCATCATGGGTTCGGCTTTCTCGATTTGATCCGAGCTCATGCCCTTGGCTTCCATCTTCGCGACCTGCACCTGATAAATGAGGTCGGACATGTTGTGGTTAATCAGAGCGAAATAGATGTAGGTGAAAACAATTCCGAAAAGTGCGCCAAAAACGGCGATCCCGGCGCCGGTCCCGAGAGCGGAGCCGTAGGTCCACTGACGATCGGCGGGGGCGGCCGCCCGTTTGGCAGCCATGCCGAGATAGAGGACCACGATGCTGATCACGAACAGGAGGGTGTTGGAGATCCAGGAGGTGGCCTCCATTTTTTCCACCGAGCTGTGGAAGCCGGTGATGTAGAAAACGAGGGAGACGAGGAAGCCGACCAGGGCGAGGACGAAGCCGTAGAGGAGGTTAGTTTTCATTGGAGGTGGAAGAAGCGTGCGGGGGTGATTGCCCGCGGGCAATCGGGGTAGGACGAACGGTGATGAGATGTGGACGAGCGGGTATCTTAGCGCAAGAAAGCTCGCACTAGGCGGTCGTCGCCATCGTTGGCGGCCGGTTTTAGTCCAGTGGCGGCGCACATGAGATTGTAGAGATGGATGTTGGCGACCGCCGGGATGCGCACGCCGGGGCGGATCGAGGGACCATGGGCGATCAGGAGAGCATGCATGCTCGGCAGCGCGGGGTCGTAGCCATGCTGGCCGCGATCGAAGTGGGATTGGTACTTGGTAAAGTTTTCCCGGCTCATGATGCACCACCCTTCATCGGGCACGAGCCAGATGGGCGGAATCCGCGGGTTGGCGGTCAGATGAAATCGCGGCGGCATCGCATCGCCGTGATACGCGTGGACGTGCGGCATGCGCGACACGCTCGCGAACACGGCGGCGGCGTCGGCGCCGGCGAGTGGACGCAGGCCGGCGGCGGTTTCGGAAAAGTCGATCTGCACCTTCTTCAAGTCGAAATAGTCGTCGAAGAGGACGACTTGCTGGGGCGTGCACTCCGTCATCCCGTGATCGGAAACGACGATGATGTTGGCCGCGATGCCCGCTTGGCGCAGGCGGTCCACGATCATACCCACGCGTTCGTCGAGGAGCTTGACCGCGCCGCGGATTTCGGGCGAATGCGGGCCAAAGCGGTGGCCCACGGAGTTGGTTTCCTCGAGGTAAAAGGTGGTGACGGCCGGACGCTGGGCGGGGGCGTCCGAAAGCCAGCTCAGCAATTCGTCGAGGCGTTTTTCGAAGGGGATGCTGTAGTCGTAAGGATGCCAGAAGGTGGGGCGGATGCCTTGGATCGCGGCGTCGGAGCCGGGCCAGAAGGCGCAAGCGCTGCGGCGGCCTTGCTTGATGGCAGTCACCCAAATGGGCTCGCCGCCCCACCACGTGCCGTCGCCGGAAATCGCGGCCCGGTTGTAGTGAAAGAACTCGCCGCGCGCGGGATCAAAAAAATCGTTGTTGATGATGCCGTGGTGCGCGGGATACAGGCCCGTGACGATCGAGTAGTGATTGGGAAACGTGTTACTGGGATAAACGGAGATCAGTGCTGCGGCCGAGGCACCGTCGCTCCGGAGCGCGCGCAAATGGGAGGTTTCGGCCGGATAGAGGTCGCAGTAGTCGGCGCGAAACCCGTCGAGGGAAATCAGCAGCAGCGGCGGTGGCGTGGCGATCGGCGATGAGGCGAAAACACGGGCGCCGGCCAGCAGAATGGAAAGCACCAGCAGCAGACGAAAGCGGAGAGGAGGGCAGGACGTTTGCATCAGTGGAGAGTGACGATCGTAGCGCCCCAGCCGCCGCTGTGTTCATCGCCGGAGCGCCAGCGCGCGGCGAGCGGAGAGCGTTGCAGAAGCGTGTGCACAGTGGTGCGCAAGGTGCCGGAGCCTTTGCCATGGACGATACGTACTTCCCGCAACCCGTGAGCGCGGCATTCCGCGAGATACGCCGGGATCAATTCGCCCACGTCTTGCGGGCGAAAGGTGTGCAGGTCGAGTTCCCCCGTGATCGGCAGCGGCACCGCGTGCTCGGGAGCGTCCACGGCGAAAAAACGTTACGTCTGCGGCTGCGGTGGGACCGCGGAGCCGGGCGGGACTTCGGCGGCGGGGGCGACAGGAGACGCGGGCGCCGCGGGTAATGCCGCGACCGCAGCCACGTCGGGCGCGGCGGGAACCGCGGTGCGCACGGGAGGGGCGGGCGGAGCGGGTGGCGGCTCGTCCATCGCGCGGCGGATTTCCTCCTCCACGCCACTGGCCGCTTTCTTGAATTCGCGCATCGATTTGCCGAGGCCGCGTGCGAACTCAGGGAGTTTTTTTCCGCCGAATAGGACGAGGACGATCAACATGATCATCATCAGCTCGGGGCCGCCGACGCCCTCGATAAACGCCAACGTGTGCGCGGAGAAAGTCATGACCCCGCACCGTAGCCTATCGCGTTAAAAATGTAACTGGAAAATGCGCGATTCAACGCGCGCGGGTGAAGGCGAGGCGCCAGGCGCGAGGATTTTGGCCGGTCAGGCGCTTGAAGCGCAGGGTGAAGTAAAAGGGATTCTCGTAGCCCACTTGGCGCGCGATTTCGGCGATGGGAGCCTGGGTGAACTGCAGGAGTTCACGGGCGCGGCCGAGGCGGCGAAGTTCAAGGTAGCGTTGCGGGGTGGCACCGGTTTCGTGCTGAAAGAGATGCGTAAAACGCGACGGCGAAAGGCCGCTGTGCCGCGCGAGGGCGGCGACGGAGAGCGGTCGCGCAAAGTCATCGTGAATCAAATCCAGTGCGCGACGGATGCGCGCATCCACGCCCAGCGTCAAAGTGTGAGGATTCAAGTGGTCGCACCACAAGAGGACCTCTTCCAACGCGTTCATTCCGAGCGCCTCGCGCAGTCGGCTGGAGGAAGCGTTGAGGCGCACGACATCGCGAAAGCGCTGGGTGATGCGCGACTCAAACTCGTGGCCATGGGTCGGAATCAAGTGAAGGCCAGGGGCGATGACGGGCCAGTTCAGCCAGTCGAGCCAGTGCGGGCGGGGAATGAAGTGAGCCCACAATATCTCCCACGCGTCGGCACCGAGGGCGGTGCCGTAGTCATGCAACGTGCCGGGAGCGACCAGCACGATATCACCGGGTTCAGTGACGCACTCCCCGGACGCGGAGCCGAAACGGCCGTGACCATCGAGGGTTTCGACGATGATCCAGTCGCGGGTGCCGTTTTCGCGGTAAGTGGCGTAACGCGGTCCTTCGCGAAAGTGCCCGGTGATGAGCTGTCCGGGGACGGGGGCGGGCGTGTTGGAGCGCGCGGTCATGGCAGGAGGATATTATAGGTTTTTACCAACGCGCCATATTCTAAAGCGAGGGAAACTATGCTACGGTGTGAATCATGGTTGCTGATCTTAAGACCCCCGTTGACCAAGAAATTTCCGCGCTGGCGGAGGAGTTCGCCCGCGAGGGATATTGTGTGGCGCGCGGCCTTTTTTCGCCCGGCGAAGTGGAGGAGATCCGTGAGGTCTTCAACAAGATGCACGCAGAGGGTGTGCCGGGATATTACGAGCGCACGAAGTCTTACGACGGCGTGGAAAATCCGGACGATCCGCTCGCGCAGTATCCACGGGTGATGATGCCCCACCGGTTCAACGCCCGGGCGCGGCATTACATGTTGTTGCCTCGCGTGGCGGATCGGTTGCGGGCATTTTTCGGCACGGATCCCGTGGCGACGCAGAGCATGTTTTATTTCAAGCCGCCGGGCGCGCGGGGGCAGGCGTTGCATCAAGATCAATTTTACCTGCTCGTCGATCCGGGCACGTGCATCGCGGCCTGGACCGCGATCGACGACTGCGACGCGGAAAACGGCGGCATGATGATCGTGCCGAAGACGAACGACGCGGAAATTTCGTGCCCGGAAACGGCGAATCGCGGCGAGAGTTACACATCGCATCTCGTCCCCGTGCCGAAGGGCAAAAAGGCGCAGCTCGCGCAAATGAAGGCGGGCGACACGTTGTTCTTTAACGGGAGTCTCATTCACGGCTCCGGGCCGAATCGCTCGAAGACGCGGTTTCGGCGCGCTTTCATTTGTCACTACGCCGCCGGCAACGTGCAGAAGATTTCCGGCAGCTATCGCCCGCTCGTGCGGATGGATGGCTCTGAATACGAAGTGGAATCGCAGTCCTCGGGCGGCCCCTGCGGCGAGGGGTGGAAGGGCGGCTCGCACTGAGCCGCGCCGGCAATCGGAAATTGTGAGCAGAGCCGGGCGAGCGTGCCCGGCTTTTCTATTTCAGGCGCACGCTCACCGTGAATTTGCCGGTCTCGCCGGGCTTCACGAAATGCAAACCGACTTTGTGCTCGGCGGCGTTGGGCGGGCCCATCCACGGCTCGACGCAATAGAAGGGGGCGGCGTCGTCCTGCGTCCACGTCACAAAAGTCGCGTCGGGCGGCGGCACATCGGCGGCGCCGAGGCGGACGGCGATGTCGCCGGGCCGGCCTTTTTCCCCGAAGACGACCTCGTTGCTCGAAAGCTTGAGGTGCAGCGTGTCGATGAGGTCGGGGCTGGCGAGGTTCTCGTCGGTGGCGAGATCGGGGCCGGGCACCAACTGGCCTTTTTTGTCCTGCCGCAGGTGTTGTTGCGCGGGAAGATGGATCAAATAATCGGAGCGCTGCGTGCCTTCGTGCCACGGCAGGGTGAAATAGAAATGATGGCCGGCGCTCCACGGCAGGGGAACGCGCCCGAGGTTGAGCAGCGCAAATTCGCACGAGAGCCCGAGAGCCTCGAACCGATAGCTGACGGTGAACTCGTAATCGAAGGGGTAGGCTTCCCGCGCCGCCGCATCAGGCACGAAGACGGCGCTAAAGCCGCGGGCGTCGATTTGCGCGAGTTCGAAGCGGCCTTGACGTGCGAGCCCGTGCATCGGCATCGGACGCCGCACGCCATCGTCGGCGCGCCAAAAATAGATGTCGCCTTGGTCGAACGTGCGGCCGGTGAAAGGAAAGAGGATCGGATTGCCCCCGCGAATGTGGGCAATCTCGTCGAGCGACTGCACCTCGGGCCAATAGATGACATCGCGCACGGAGCCGTCGCCGAGCGTCACATTCCAATTCATCAAGCGGGCGCCGCGTTCCGGGAGAGCAAGAAAAGTGGACCCGCCGACCTGCCAGCGCCGCAGTGTGCCGTCCAGATACGGGATGATTTCCATGGGCGGGAAAAAGCACGGGATGCGCCGCGCGGAAAGAACTATTTCGGCAAATGACGAGCCTGGAGAGCGGGCAGCCGGGTTTGCTTGCGCCGGCGGAAGCGCTCCGGGTAAGGTGAAGGCCTATGCATCGCTTGCTTGCCCTCCTCGGGTTTGGACTGCTGGCGATGGCGGGCGTCGCTGCGCCGCCTGCGGGCGAAGCGGTGCCAGTTCCTGCGCCACCGCCGACGCGGGTGGTGGTGATTCCGGTGCGCGAGGAGATTGCGAAACCGCAACTCTACATCATCCGGCGCGGCTTGAAGGAAGCGATCGAACAAAAGGCAGACGTGGTGGTGCTCGATATGAAAACGCCGGGCGGCGCGCTGGATGTGACGTTCGCCATCATGGAAGCGCTGCAAAAGTTTCCGGGCAGGACGATCACGTTCGTCAACGACCAGGCGTTGTCGGCGGGGGCGTTCATCTCGGCGACGACGGATGAGATCTGGTTCGCGCCGCGCGGGAAAATCGGCGCGGCGGCTCCGGTGAACTCGAACGGGCAGGATATCGACAAAACGATGAAGCAGAAAGTGGTGAGCTTTCTGCGTGCGGAAGTGCGCTCGGTGTCGGAAGGAAAGGGTTACCGCGGCCAGGTGGTGTCGGCGATGCTCGACGAGGATTACGAGCTGAAAATCGGCGACATAGTGCTGAAACCCAAAGGCGAGTTGCTTACTCTGACGGCGAGCGAAGCGATGAAGGAATACGGCGAGCCGCCGCACCCGCTGCTGGGTGCCGGGATCGCCGATAATATCGACGACTTGTTGCAGAAGAAATTCGGCGCGCGCGGTTTCACGGTGACGCGTCTCGACGTGACGTGGTCGGAGCGATTGTCGGTCTTTCTCAACGCATTGTCGCCGGTGCTGCTGGGACTGGGGTTGCTGGCTCTATTCATCGAGTTCAAGACGCCCGGCTTCGGCATCTTTGGCGTGAGCGGCATCACGTTGCTCGCGGTGGTGTTTCTGGGGCACTACGTCGCCGGATTCTCGGGTCACGAACCAATGCTCGTATTCGCAGTGGGACTGCTGCTGCTGGGCGTCGAGGTGTTCTTTTTTCCGGGTGTGGTCGTGATGGCCGTATCGGGCCTGGTGTTGATGCTGGGTTCGCTGGTGTGGGCGATGACGGATTTGTGGCCGGGCGAGCCCGTGAGTTTTTCGGAAGACCTGATCGGGCCGCTGCAAAATCTGGGGTTGGGTATTGCGATCGCCGTGGGCCTGGGCTTCGCGCTGGTGCGATTTCTCCCGCGCGGGTTGTTCTGGGACCGGATGATTCTTGGTTCCGCGATTGGCGCGAGTGCGCAGGACGGCGGGGTGGCGCCCGCGATGGTGGCGGCGCCGCTGACAGGACGCGAAGGCGTGACGGTGAGCGCGCTGCGACCCGCGGGGCAGGTGGAAGTGGACGGGCGGCGTTTTGAAGCGCGCGTGGAAGTGGGCGCATTGGACGCGAACACGCGGATCGTGGTGACGCGGCGGACGGACTTCGGGCTCGTGGTGGAGAAATTGGAATCGTGAATACGATCATCCTGCTTTTCGTGGCGGGTCTCGTGTTGCTCGGGCTCGAGGTGTTTGTGCCCGGTGGCGTGCTGGGCGTGATCGGCGGGCTCGCGATGCTGGGCGGGTGCGCGCTGGCGTTTCACGATTTCGGGCCGGGCGGCGGCCTGATCGCGAGCGTGGTGGGCGCCGTGTTGCTCGGAGGAATGCTGTATGCGGAATTCGCGTGGCTGCCGCGCACCCGCTTCGGCGGGAAGCTGTTTTTGCGGCGAGCGATTCACTCCAAGAGCCAGCCGCCGGTGGCGGAAGCGGAGTCGGTCGTGGGCCAAATAGGCGAAGCGGCGACGACGCTGGCACCGAGCGGCTACGTGTTGGTGGGCGGTCGGCGTTACGAGGCGTTTTCCCAATCGGGGCTCATTGCGCGCGGCACGACGGTTAAGGTCGTCAGCATGGACAATTTTCGGATAGTCGTCTCTCAACCCAAAGAAACATGAACTGGTCTTTTATCCTCTTCGTCGCACTCGGAATCGCCGCGTTCGTCATCTTCATCATTGTGGTGTCGTTTTTCAGCGTCTGGCTGAGGGCGATGCTGGCCGGAGCGCCGGTGAGCATGCTCAATCTCGTGGCCATGCGGCTGCGCCAGGTGCCTTACAGCGTCATGGTCGACGCGCGCATCCGCGCCACGAAGGCGGGCATCGAGCTTTCGATCGACGACATCGAGGCGCAGTATCTCGCGGGCGGCAACGTGCTCGCGTGCGTGCATGCGCTCATCGCGGCGCAGAAGGCGGGCATTGCGCTCGACTGGCAGCGTTCGTGCGCGATCGATCTGGCCACCAAGGGCTCCGGAAAATCCGTCGAAGAAGCGGTGCGCACCTCGGTCGATCCGAAGGTGATCGACTGCCCGAACCCTGAGAGCGGACGCACGACGATCGATGGGGTGGCCAAGGACGGCATCCAGGTGAAAGTGAAAGCCCGCGTGACGGTGCGCACCCATCTGGACCGCTTCGTTGGTGGCGCGAAGGAAGAGACGATCATTGCGCGTGTCGGCGAAGGCATCGTGACGACCATCGGCTCGGCGGAGAGCTACAAAGTGGTGCTCGAATCGCCGGATAGCATTTCGAAAACGGTGCTCGCGCGCGGTCTCGATGTGGGTTCGGCGTTCGAGATTTTATCGATCGACATCGCGGACGTCGACGTGGGCGACAACGTCGGCGCGAAGCTCCAGGAAGCCCAGGCCGAGGCGAACAAGAGCATCGCGCAGGCGCAGGCGGAAATCCGGCGCGCGGCGGCGGTGGCCCTCGAACAGGAAATGAAGGCGCGCGTGCAGGAAATGCAGGCGAAGGTCGTGGAAGCGCAGGCGCTCGTGCCGCAGGCGATGGCGGAGGCGTTTCGCAGCGGGCGGCTCGGCGTAATGGATTATTACCGGATGGAAAATGTGCAGGCGGATACGTCGATGCGGCAGAGCATTGCCGGCGGCGAAGGTGGCAAAAAGTAACGCCCCCGCTCTCGCGCAATGGATTGGATTTTAGAGCATCTGAAGGTCGTCATCGCGATCGCGGCGGCGATTGCGTATTGGTTGAACAGCCAGCGCAAGGCCGGGGCCGACGAGCGCGACGACGAAGACAGCGGCGCGGCGGGCACCGACGCGAACGAGCGCACGCGGCAGCTGCAGGAAGAAATCCGTCGTAAAATCGAGGAACGCCGGCGCGGGCAACCGGCGGCGCCCTCGTCGATGCCGCCGCCTGTCGTGCGCCCTCGGGCCAATCTGCCGATGCCGCCGTTTGGCGGTTCGCCGGAGCCACAGCCCGCCATGCGCCGTGCGACGGAGCTTTGGCAGGAGCGCGAAGCCGTCAGGAAGGAAGCGGCGGCGGAGACGAACGCGCATACAGCCGCGGTGTTGGAGCGGCAGGAACGGCTGGCCGAGGAGTTGCGCGCATTGGAAGCGGCGAGGATCACGGCGCGCAAGCGGGCAGCGGAATTGGCCGCGACCCAAACCGCGGCGGTGGCGCGAGAACAGGCGTCGGCGCAAACGCTCGCGGGCGATCTGCGCGATGCGCGCGATCTGCGGCGGGCGGTCATCTGGCGGGAAGTGCTCGGGCCGCCGGTGGGCTTGCGATAACGGGGAGCGGCCGTTGAGCGAGGATCGGACGACGTGGAGTCGTTCGGCCGGTGACGCGGGGATGGCTCCGAGCGAGAGCCAGCGAAGATGCGCAGCGTAGCGCGTTGGACGAACGGATCGCCAGGTGCGGCGAAACCGCGGAGGCGTTGACCGCTCAGCGGCCGATCTGCACGCGATTGTAGCCGGTGAGGCCTTGATCGCGAATGTTGATGCGACGGCCGTTTTCCTCGATCGCCACATTTTCCAAGGCGGTGGCGGTCAGGTAAAGCGGACCGCGCTTGGGCACCGTGCGACTTTCGCCGCGGGTGAGGGTGACGTCGGGCAGCAGCACATCGCCGGGTGTGCCATCGGGATTACGCACGGAGACTTTAATCCGCACGCTATCGAGCGCCACAAAGGTGATCGAGGGTTCGTTGGCGGGGGTGACGCTGAGGTTGCTCGTGCTCGCGCGGGCGGCGTCTGGCTTGTTGTTGTGCACGAGCGCGAAGATGCCCCAAGCAATGAGGCCGAGAACAACCACAATCAACGCGCCGATGCCGATGCGATAGACGATCGCAGGGTCAAGTGCCGCGCCGGCGGAAACATTGCCTGGGCGGGGAAGGCGGCGGGGCGTCTCGGTGGTGCTGGCATCAGGAGCGGCGGCGGCGGAGACCTCGTTGACGGGGGCGGCCGAGGCGACGGAAATATCCATGCGGCCGTAGACCTCGCGGTTGGGTTGACGCGTGCGCGAGGCACTGGCGGTCAAGGCCGTGTAGTCGTTGACGATCTTGTCGGCCGAGACTTTGAGAAAGTTGGCGTAGGTGCGCAAAAAGCCGCGCACGTAGATTTCAGCGAGATCGAAGTCGAACTTGTTGGTCTCAAAATTCTGCAGATAATCGCTCCGGATCTTCGTCGCTTCGGCCGCTTCGCGCAGGGAGATCCCCTTTTTCTTACGCGCGTCTTCGAGGCGTTCGCCGATAGTCTGCATGAGATGGTCAGTTAGGGTGTTTGATGGGTAAAGGGAAGGATGTTCTCGTCGGGCTCAGAGGGAATCGAGGTCGACGAGAATTTCGCGCGGGCTGGAGCCGTTTTCCGGACCGACGATGCCTTTGTCTTCCATGATTTCCATGAGCCGGGCGGCGCGATTGTAGCCGATGCGAAGACGGCGTTGGAGCATCGAGGTGGACGCGCGGCGAGACGACTTCAGGACGTCGAGAGCTTGTTCGTAGAGTGCTTCGTCGTCGCCGAGATCGCCGTCGGCGCCGTCTTCCTCTTCATCGTCTTCGCTGGCGGCGCGATCAATCTGTTGTTGGACTGAGAGCGCATATTGCGGAGGGCCGTTGCGTTTGAGGAATTCGACGAGTTCGAGCACCTCTTCATCGGCGACGAAGGCGCCTTGCGCGCGCACGAGGCGGGATGATCCGGGCGGCGAGAACAGCATGTCGCCGCGGCCGATGAGGGTGTCGGCGCCCTTGGTGTCGAGGATGGTGCGGGAGTCGACTTGCGAGGCGACCTGGAACGCGATGCGGGAGGGGAGGTTGGCCTTGATGACGCCGGTGATGACGTTCACCGACGGGCGCTGGGTGGCGATGATGAGGTGGATGCCGGCGGCGCGCGCGAGTTGCGCGAGGCGGGCGATGGAGGTCTCGATCTCGGCGGGCGCGACCATCATGAGATCGGCGAGTTCGTCGATGATCGCAACGATGTAGGGCAGGCGCTCGGGGATTTCGATATCGTCGGGCGGCGGCGTGATGCCTTCGAGGGTGGGTTGCGAGTCGGCCGGGAGGGGAAGCTCGTCGGGCTTGTTCTTCTTGCGCGAGTTGAAGCCGACGATGTTGCGGACGTTGCACTTCGCAAAAATCTGGTAGCGCTGTTCCATCTCGCCGAGGAGCCATTTCAGGGCACCGGGCACTTTCTTCGGTTCCGTGACCACGGGAATCAGCATGTGGGGCAACGGATTGAAGACCTTTAGTTCGACGACCTTCGGATCGACCATCAGGAGGCGCACGTTTTTCGGTGACGCGCTATACAGGATGGAGGCGACGATGGAATTGATGCAGACCGACTTGCCTGAGCCGGTGGCGCCAGCGATCAGCAAATGGGGCATCTTCGTGAGGTCGGAGATGAGTGGCTTGCCCGACACGTCTTTGCCCAACGCGATCGGGAGCTCGGCGCGCGCGCCGCTCCAGTCTTCGCTCTCGAGGATCTCGCGCATGCCCACGGGCGTGGGGTGCTGGTTCGGCACTTCCACGCCGACGGCGGCTTTGCCGGGAATGGGCGCGAGGATGCGGACGGACTGGGCACGCATGCCGAGGGCGATGTTCTTATCGAGACCGGAGATTTTCTCGACGCGGACACCGGCCGCGGGAACGACTTCGTAGCGAGTAATGACGGGGCCGACGTGGATCTCGCCGAGCGTCACCTCGACGCCGAATTCGCTGAGGATGCGGAGGAGGTTTTCCGCATTCTGGCGATGTTCTTCCTCCGAGTTTCCGGCCGCGGCTTTGACCTGTTCCTTGAGCAGGGTGAGCGGCGGAAACTGGTAATCTTTATCATCGCTGCGCGGCGCCAGCGTGGCGGTCTTGGACTTCTTGGACTCCTCGGCCTTGACGATATTGAGTTCGAATTTGCCGGTGGCCGCCGCGAGGGCCTTGGCATCGCTGGCGGGATCGCCGGTGGCGACAGAGCGCGCGAGCTTGAGCGGCGGGGCTTTGGCCGCAGGGGAGGGCTCCGGCTCGGGCATGGGCGGCCGGGTCGCGGGCTTGGCGAGCGGCTCCTCGTTTTTCGGAATGACGAGTTTGCGGCCGGCGGGGCCGACAGGCCCGGGCGCGGGTGCCTTTTCTACAACGGCCGGGAGCACGCTGGTGGCGGTGGCGGGTTTGTCGCGGTCGCCTTTGGCCTTGGCGCGGGCGGCTTTCTCTTCTGCGCGCGCGGCGCGCAGTTCAGCGCGAGTTTTGGCGCGAGCGGCCCGCCACGCGTGAAACGCCAGCAGGTGTTTCTCGAACTCGGCGCCAATGTCTTTCATGAAAATGAACATCAGGCCGAAAACGTAAACGCAGCCGAGGAGGAGACCGGTGCCAAAGACACCGAGCAAATCGCGCAAGGCGCCTTGGTAAACGAGGTGCCCCATCCAGCCGCCAGGCCCTTGCGGGAGGTAATCGCTGGATTGAAAGCTCTCGAACATCGCCGAAATGCCGGCGAGGGCGAGAATGGAGAAAACCATCGCGGCCAGACGCGTGCCCGGGAGACGGCGGGCGTTGCGCACCGCCACGACGACCATCCAGAAAAGGAAAACCGGAATCAGCCACGTCGCGATGCCAATGACGTAAAAAGAGGCCGCGGAAAAACTCGCGCCCATCCAGCCGACGAGATTTTTCTCCGTGGGATTGGTGGTGTGATACGATGTCTGCAACGGCGAGTAGCTGAGCAGAGCAACGAGAATCAAGGTGCCGACGACGAGGCAGCCGAGGGCGGTCCACCAATGGGGGCGATGTCGAGGAGCGGCGAAGGACGGGCCGTCGATTGAGTTTGAAGTCTCGGACTTGGGCATTTGTGTGGGAACGGCCGGAATTACGGCGGATTCCACGGCAACGACAAGGGTGGTCAAACGCAAAGAGCCGGCAAGGGTGGTTTGAGAACGATGAAATTTTTATGAACGAAATCCTGCGATTCACGCCGTTGTATCAGGAGCGGGTTTGGGGCGGTCGGGCGCTCGAAGCCGCGCTGCAACGCACCCTGCCGGGACAAGGGCCGATTGGCGAAAGTTGGGAGATCGTGGATCGCCCAGAAGCGCAGTCAGTCGTGCGGGGAGGAACGCATGCCGGGGAGACGATCCGCGAGGTTTTGCGGAAGAATGTCGAAAACGTCATGGGGCCGAAATGGGCGAAAGACCGGCCGTTTCCGATCTTGGTGAAGTGGCTCGATTGTCGCGAGCGGCTGAGCCTGCAGGTGCACCCGCCGGTGGCCGTGGCGAACGAGCTGAAGGGAGAGCCGAAAACGGAGAACTGGTATATCGCCAAGACGACGGCGGGCGCGCAGTTGATCGTGGGGTTGAAACATGGCGTCACGCGGGAGCAGTTTGAGCGGGCAATCGAGCAGGGGACGCTGGAGGAGTGTGTGCACCATTTTCGCGTCGCCGCGGGCGATTCGATCCTCGTCCACAGCGGAGAAGTGCACGCGATCGACGCCGGCAGTCTGATCCTCGAAATCCAGCAAAATTCGGACACAACCTATCGGGTTTACGATTGGGGGCGGGTGGGCCTCGACGGGAAACCTCGGACGCTGCATCTGGCGGAGTCGTTGCGCTCCATCAATTGGGAGGTGTTTGAACCCGAGCCGGTGCGGGCTTCGCCGACGTCGGCGGTGATTGCGGATTCCGATGAGTTTACAATCCGGCGTGTGGTGTTGGCGAAGGGGGAGCGGTTGTCGCTCGCCGCGGGCGAGCAACCGCGCATCGTGAGCGTCGTCGCGGGGCGCGTGAAGTGCGGCCAGAGCGAGTTGGGTTTCGGTGAGAATGCGGTGTTGCCGTATGCGAGCGCGTTTACGTTTTCCGCGATCGAAACGGCGATCATTCTGGTGACGGAGAATTTTGCGGTCTGACGCGCGGGTGCGCGGCCGAGAATTGTGGCGCTCACGCCCCGGGAAGGGCGTGTGCGCTTGAAGAATTCATGAAGCCGTAGTTTAATGGCCGGCTTATCATGACGAAAGACTCAGCTGACACCACAGAACCCACCTCCGCAGCGCCGGGCGACACCAACCGGACGGCGGAATCAGCGGAGCCGATCGCCAATGGCGATGTGGCGACGGCCAAGAAGGAAGCGGCGGAACATTACGACCGGTATGTACGCGCGGTGGCGGACCATGAAAATTTCCGCAAGCGCACGGTGCGCGAGAAGGAGGAATTGCGACTGTTCGCGGCCTCACGCGTGCTGGAGGATTTGCTGCCAGTCCTGGATAATCTCGGGCTGGGCCTGGCGGCCGCCAAGCAACCCAATGCGGATGTAAAGGCGCTGACGGCCGGGGTGGAGATGGTGCTGACGCAGTTGAAATCGGCGTTGGCGAATCACGGGTTGAAGGAAATTGCGCCGGCGGGGCAGGTTTTTGATCCCAATCTGCATGAGGCGATTTCGCATCAGCCGAGCGCGGACGTGCCTGCGGAGCATGTCTCGACGGTGGTGCGCACGGGCTATTCGCTGAACGGGCGGCTGCTGCGGCCGGCGTCCGTGGTCGTTTCGAGCGGTCCGGCAAAAGAAGGGAAGAGCTAAAGGGGCACGCGTGCTTGCAGGCGGGAGGCTTTTCTCTTCGCCTGCTCGCCGGCTACCCATGCCGTTTCAACTAACATGGCCAAAGAAGATTACTACGAGTTGCTCGGCGTCGGGAAAACCGCGACGGAAGAGGAACTGAAGAAGGCTTACCGCAAGAAAGCGGTGCAGTATCACCCGGATAAAAACCCGGGAGACAAGTCGGCGGAGGAGATGTTTAAGAAAGTCTCCGAGGCCTATGACGTGTTGAAAGACGCGGACAAACGCGCGGCCTATGATCGTTATGGGCACGCGGCGTTTCAAGGGCCGGGGGCGGGCGCGCCACGTGGCGGCGGCGGGGGCGGGTTTCACGATCCATTCGACATCTTCCGCGAAGTCTTTGGCCAGCAAGGCGGCGGCGGAGGCGGGGGGATTTTCGATGAGATGTTCGGCGGCGGTGGCGGCGCGCGCGATGGCGGCCGCGACGGCGCGGATTTGCGTTACGATCTCGAAATCACGCTCGAAGAGGCGGCGCGGGGCGCGGAGAAGGAGATTTCGTTTCGGAAGAACGTGTCCTGCGAACGCTGTGATGGCAGCGGAGCGGAGCCGGGCTCGAAACGGGTGACATGCCCTACGTGCCGCGGCGCGGGCCAGATTCGCCGCTCCGGCGGTATCATCACCTTCACGCAAACGTGTCCGACCTGTGCCGGCTCGGGCACGCGGATCGAGAAGAAGTGCACGGTCTGTCACGGCGAGGGTCGTATGCCGAAGACGGTGAAGCTCACGGTGCGCATCCCTCCGGGTGTGGATACCGGATCGCGTTTGCGCTCGGGCGGGAACGGCGAGGCGGGGCTGGCCGGCGGGCAGTCGGGCGATCTCTACATCGTGCTGTCGGTGCGCGAGCATGAGCTCTTCGAGCGGCAGGGCGACGATCTGTTTTGCGAGATTCCGATCAAGTTTACGCTGGCGACCTTGGGCGGCACGATCGAGCTGCCGACGCTCTTCGGGAAAGGGTCTTTGAAAATCCCGGCGGGCACGCAAAGCGGCACGACCTTCCGTTTGCGCGACAAAGGCATGCCGTCGCTGCGCGGCTCGCGGCAGGGCGACCAGCTCGTGCGGGTGCATGTCGAAGTGCCGCAATCGCTCACGGCCGAGCAGCGAAAGTTGCTCGAGGAGTTCGCGCGCATCAGTGGCGATGCGAACGAGCCGACGTCGAAGAGCTTTTTCGAGAAGGCGAAAAAGTTTTTTTAGGCGACGAGCGGGCGCGGCACCGAAGCGCATTTACAACGTCCGGGCCGCGTGGAAACGTGGTGGGGCCGATGCTGGACAATCCGAAATTGATGACCCTCGCGGATGCGGTCACGACGCGCGAGCGGCTGCGTGCGAGCGGGCGGCGCGTCGTGTTGACGAACGGCGTGTTCGATCTGCTGCACACGGGGCATCTTTACTATTTGCAGCAGGCGCGCGCGCGCGGCGATGCGTTGTTCATCGCGTTGAACAGCGACGCGAGCGTGAAGGCGATCAAGGGTCCGCAGCGGCCGGTGCAGACGGAAGAGCAGCGGGCGTATGCATTGGGCGCACTGGCGTGCGTCGATGTGGTGGTGGTGTTTCGCGAGCCGCGGTTGACGGCGGAGATCCGGGCGTTGCGGCCGGACATTTATTGCAAGGCGGGCGACTACACGCTGGAGAAACTCAACGGCGAGGAGCGCGCGGCGCTGGAGGAGCTGGGCGTGCGCATCGAATTCCTGCCGTTTCTGCCGGGGTTCAGTACGACGCAGTTGATTGCGCGCATCAAAGCGGCTGGCGAAGTCTGATTTATGAACGTCGTAATTCTCGGCTCCGGACGTGGTTCAAATGCAGAGGCGATGCTGCGGGCGCAGGCGGAGGGGCGGCTCGGGCGCGCACAAGTGACGCAAATTTTTTCCGACCGGGAGGGCGCGGGAATTCTCGAGCTGGGGCCGCGTTTCGGTGTGGCGGCGAACTTTCTCGATGCGGCGCCGTATAAGACGAAACTCGATGGCGCGGCGGAGCAGGCGTATATCGCGGCGCTGAGTTCGTGCGCGCCGGATTTGATCGTGCTGGCGGGATTCATGCGCGTGCTGAAGATGCCGTTTTTGGCGGCCTTTGAAGGGAAGATCATCAATTTGCACCCGAGTTTACTGCCGAGTTTCCCGGGGTTGGATGCGATCGGGCAGGCGTGGCGGCGGGGCGTGAAGATCACCGGTTGCACCGTGCATGCGGTGACATTGGACGTGGACGGCGGGCCGATCCTCGATCAAGCGGCGGTGCGCGTGGAGGAGGGCGAGTCGTTGGAGGCGTTGACGGGGAAGATGCATGCGGCGGAGCACGCGTTGCTGCCGGCGGTGGTGGCGCGTTTGAGCGAACGCTGAGCCGCATGAGCGTCGTCTGGCAGATGCCGCTGAAAAACCAACCGGTGTTGGTGCAAGCGGGGCTGGCGGTGCACGGGCAGAAGCGAAGGGTGGAGGAGTATTTGCTGCCGGAGTTGTGGGCGGTGCATTTGTATCGCTACGAGGCGGAGATCGAATTGGACGGGCACAGGATGACGATCGGTCCGGGGTGCGCGGGAGTAACGCCGCCGAACACGCGCATCGTTTATCGTTATAAAGGAGAATCGCGGCACATCTTTGCGCACTTCCGCCTGGCGACGGGCGGCGACTTGGTGGCGATGCAGGCGGTGCAGGATGCGGGCGAGGTGTTCGCTGAGCTCGCCGAAGGTTTGGAGCAGGCGGCGGGTTGGCTGCCGGCGCAGCCGCGTCGGGCGTCGGTGCGATTGTGGGATGTTTTGTGGCAGCTCGCCGGGGCGCCGATGGCGGAGCGCGAACCGCGGAAGCGGCTGCATCCGGCGCTGGGCCGGGCGGTGCGGGAGATCGAGTTGCGGATGGCGGAGAAGTTGTCGATTCCAGATATCGCGAAGCGCGCGGAGGTGTCGCACAACCATTTGACGAGGTTGTTTCGCGCGCAGTTTGGCGTGACGGTCGAGGGCTACATCCGGCAGCGCAGAGTGGAGCGGGCGCAGCACCTGCTGGCGCATTCGACGCTCGCGATCAAAACGATCGCCGCCGAGGTGGGGCTGCCGGATCTGCATTTTTTCAACAAGACGGTGCGAGCGGCGAGCGGATTGAGTCCGCGCGAATATCGCGAGCGGGCCGGGGCGTAGTTTCAGCATCGTCAAGCCCGGCGGTTGTCGTTGGCGTGGAGAAACGATGTTGCCCCGGGTGTTGATCATCGAGGACGAGCCGGCGATCGCGGATACGCTGATCTACGCGCTGAAAACGGATGGGTTCGTGCCGCACTGGCGTGCAACCGGGGCGGCGGGGCTCAGCGCGCTGGCGGGCGAGGCGTTTGCGTTGGTGATACTGGACGTGGGACTGCCGGACGGAAGCGGGTTCGATTTGTGCCGGCAAATCCGGCGGCAGAGCGATGTGCCCGTGCTGTTTCTGACGGCGCGTCACGCGGAGGTGGACCGCGTGGTGGGTTTGGAGTTGGGCGCGGACGATTACGTGACGAAGCCGTTCAGTCCGCGCGAGGTGACGGCGCGCGTGAAAGCGATTCTGCGCCGGGGGCGTCGCGATGAGCCGGCGGAAGCGGGAGCGTCGGCGGAGGTCGGCGGGGAAGAATTTGCGGTCGATGCGGCGCGGTGCGAAGTGCGTTACCATGGCGTCCGGTTGGAGCTGACGCGTTACGAATATCGCTTGTTGTGCGCGTTGCTGGCGCGGCCGGGCCACGTGCTGGCGCGAGGACAACTGATGGAGCAGGCGTGGGAGGATCCAGGAGCGAGTTTGGAGCGCACGGTGGATGCGCATGTGAAATCGTTGCGGGCGAAGTTGCGCGCCGTGACGCCGGATGCGGATCCGATCGTCACGCATCGCGGACTGGGCTACGCGGTGCGCGAACAGACGAAGCGATGAGGATTCGGACGGCGATCTTTGGCGTTTACGTGGCGGCTTCGGCGGCGGGGTTTTGCGTGTTGATGGCGCTGGTGTTGCGGGAAGTGAGACTGCGTTACATGGAGTCGATGCGCCACACGCTCACCGAAGTGGCGACGGTTTTGGCGAGTGGGGCCGGAGACGTAAGAAACGCGAATGAGGCGCAAGCTGCACGGGACTGG
Source organism: Horticoccus luteus (assembly GCF_019464535.1). Lineage (GTDB taxonomy): Bacteria > Verrucomicrobiota > Verrucomicrobiia > Opitutales > Opitutaceae > Horticoccus > Horticoccus luteus. The sequence goes on from NZ_CP080507.1 coordinate 530,147, forward strand.
CGGCAGGGAATTTCGGTTCCGGTGCGCGAAGAGGGAAGGGGCGTGCAGATATTCACGGTGAGCGGGAGCGATGCCGCTGCCATCGCCGCCGCAAAGGGCGCACCGCCGGTGATGCTGGGCGACGCGGGCGGTGGGACGACGGGAAGGGGTGCCGCTTTGGTTGGTCGGGAATTGCGAGCGTGGGCTCCCGTGGTGGAGAAGGAGCGCACCGTGGGTTTTGTGGTGGTTGCGCGGTCGATCGACAGTGCGGTCGGGGAGATTGCGCGAGCACGCTGGCGGCTGGCGGCGTTTGGGCTGGGCGTAGCCGGCGCGATGATGGCGCTGGGGTGGTGGATCGCGCAGCGGTTGACGCGCTCGTTGGAGCGACTCACCACCTACGTGGAAGCGCTGCGGGAGGGAGAAGGCGGTGCGGCGCCGACGTCGCGCGCGAAGGAAGTGCAGGCGTTGGCGGGAGCGTTTGAGCGGATGCGCCGCACGTTGGAGGGAAAGGCTTACGTGGAGCGCTACACGCAGGCTTTGGCCCATGAAATCAAGGCTCCGCTGGCCGGGGTGCGCGGGGCGGCGGAATTATTGCGCGAGGATTTGCCGGCGGAAGAACGCGAGCGGTTTTTGCGCCATCTCGAGGTGGAGTCGGAGCGGATCGCGGCGATCGTCGATCGGCTGCTGGAATTATCGGCGGTGGAGGCGCGGAACGGACGGATCGAGATCGAGGACGTGGACTTGCTGGCGGTGGCCGACGAGGTCGTGGAGTCCGTGCGGTTGGCCGCCGAGGCGAGAGGTGTTGGCCTCGTGGTGAGCGGCAGCGTCGTGATCGTGCCGGGGGAGCGGTTTCTCTTGGTGCGTGCGATCGCCAACCTGGTGCAAAACGCGATTGATTTCAGTCCGGCGGATGGCGTGGTGAGAGTGCGTGTGGCAGAGGCGGACGCGCGAGGCGCGGTCACGGTGCAGGATGACGGGCCCGGCATTCCGCCTTACGCGAAAGAGAGAATTTTTGAGCGCTTCTATTCATTGGCACGTCCGGTGACGGGGCGAAAGAGCACGGGGCTGGGTCTGAGCTTGGTGCAGGAGGTCGCGACCTTACATCGCGGCACGATCACCGTGGAAGGAGGGGCGCGGGGCGGGACAACAGCGCGGTTGAGTTTGCCGCGTTGAAGGGAATTCGCGCGGAATTCACCGCGGCTTCATCAAGTCTTCACGAGGGGCAGGGAAGATGGCGCGATGGAAAACACCGGTTCAGTATTCAATGCAGCCCAAGCATGGATCCGACGCCGCGCGTCGGCCTTCAAGTTGTTCGGACTCGGGGTGATCGCGCTTCTCATGTTAATACCCATCGGGATGGTCAACGGGACGCGCGACGAGCGCGAACGGCGCTTTCAAAGCGCGGTCGAGGACGTGACGCGGGTGTGGGGGAAGGATGAAACGTTGCCAGGGCCGGTGTTGGTCGTGCCTTACCACTACCAAGTCCACGAGGAAGTGTGGGTGGAAAGCGGGGGCATGCGGCACAAAGAAGCGCAGAGCCGCACGTTATCCGCGGAGGCGTATTTTTTGCCTAAGGAGATGACAACCTCGGGAGCGATCGAGATGAGCGTGCGGAAACGTGGGATCTACGCCGCAGATGTATTCACCGCGGCGTTGACTGTGCGAGGACGGTTTGCGCGGCCTGATTTTGCATTCACAGGAGTCGAGAATGCGCAGCCGGAGTGGGGTCGCGCGTGGATGTGCGTCAGCATTTCGGACGTGAGGCGCGTTCGCGAAGCGAGCGTCACGTGGGCGACACAGCACGCGGCGGTCGAGCCATGGAACGGCGCGCAAGGTTGGCCGGCGGGTTTGAGAAGCGCGGCGCCGATCCCCGAGGGAAGCGGAGAGCTTGAGTTCACGATGGCGCTTGAGATCGACGGCAGCGGGTCGTTGATGCTCGTGCCGTTGGCGGAAAAAACCACGGTGCGGCTTGAGTCTCGTTGGCCGGCGCCGAGTTTTTGCGGTGGTTACCTGCCGACGCGACGGGAGGTGGGCGCGGGAGGATTTTCCGCCGAGTGGCTGATCGGCAAATTCGCGCGCGAATTCCCTTCGCATTGGACAAGCCTCAGAAGTGTAGGGGCACCCAAATACGGGCAGCTTGAAGCGGCGGCTTTCGGCGTGAAGCTGGCGCCAGCCGTAAGCGCCTATCGATCGATCGAGCGCGCGACGAAATACGGGTTGCTGTTCGTGGCGTTGATCTTCGGCGCGTTTTACGGATTCGAGCTGGTGTGTCGAATGCGATTGAATGCGTTAAATTACCTGCTGATCGGCGGGGCGATTTGCCTGTTTTTCCTCGGGCTATTGGCGACGGCGGAATTGCTGCCGTTCGGGGCGGCCTACGCGATCGCAGCGGGCGCATCTACCGCCTTGATCGCAGGTTATAGCTGGGCGTTGCTGAAGAGCGGCCGGCGGGCTGTGGTCGTCGGAACGCTCTTGGGGGCCATCTATGGTTACCTCTTTCTCGTGCTGGGACTGGAGGATTTTGCGCTGTTGACGGGCACGGGGGCGTTGTTCGCGATCGTGGCGGTGCTGATGTGGTTGAGCCGGCGCAGCGTGGCCAACGGATACACAGAAGGTCCCGCACCGCTCTGAGCGTTTGAGCCGAGTCGCAAGTCTTTCGGCGTGGGCGCAGGTGATCTCATCGGATCGCTTCTTGCATCCCTGGGCGGGTCGCAGGACGGTGGCGGAGTGAGCCTTTACGAATTCAAATGCGAGATCCCGCCCGCCGAGGCCGGTGCCATTGACGAACTGTTACTGAATCACGGCGATGGACGATGGAGCGTCGTGGAAGACGTCATTGTGCAACAGGCTTGGGTCATCGGAGTATTCGAGGACGAAGCGGAAAGCTGGCACGCGTGGGAAGCACTTAAAGGGCTAGGGGTGAACGTTAAGGGTAGTCCGGCCCTGCGACCGTTGGCAGATCAAGATTGGCGCGACAGCTACAAGGCGCATTTCAAGGCGTGGAAATTCGGGCGTTTGCATTGGGTGCCGATTTGGCAACGCGACCAATTCGCGGTTCCGGCGGGCGATGCGGTGCTGTGGCTCGACCCGGGTCTGGCGTTTGGAACGGGGAATCACGAAACGACGCGATTGTGCGTTGAAAGGCTCGTGGGCCTCGCGCCCCGTTTGGCAAGAGATGCGCGCATCGTGGACGCTGGCTGCGGTTCGGGGATTCTGGCGCTTTCCGCGGTGCTGCTCGGCTTTACGAGCGTGATCGGCTTCGATAATGACCCCGAGGCCGTGCGCGTGAGTCGGGAGAATGCGGCGCTTAATGGCCTGCAGCCCGGTCCGGACTTTTTTGTCGCCGATTTAGTGAGCGGACTCCGAGAGCGCCAAGCGGATCTTTTAATGGCTAATATCCAGTCGGATGTGCTAATCCGATTTCAGCGCGAACTGATCGCTGCGGTCGCCCCGAGAGGCACGCTGGTGCTGAGCGGAATCTTGGCCCACGAGCAGGCGGATGTTCTGCAAGCGTTTCGGGCCGCGGCGCCGGGTTGGGCGATTGAGGGGCGAGTGCTGGGCGAATGGAGCGACGTGATGCTTTCACGTCCGGCCGCGCTTTCGTAAGAGACCGCGAGGCCGCACGGGTCACGAAGGCTTCGTGCCGTGCGGTGCGGCTTTGGCAGCCGATCAGGAGAACAAATCCGTCGGAGTTCGGTTCAGGAACTCTTCCATATACGCCGTGGTGGCCTTGCCCTCGATGAAAATTGGGTCGGCCATGATCGCCTTGTGGAGCGGAATGGTCGTTTTCACGCCTCGTATAATATATTCGCTGAGAGCGCGATAGGTGCGCTCGAGGGCGATCTTGCGGCTAGAGCCAAAGCAGATCAACTTGCCGATCATCGAATCGTAGTGCGACGGGATCGTGTAACCGCCGTAAGCGTGTGAATCGACGCGGACGCCATGGCCGCCAGGGGCGTAATAGAGGCTGATCGTGCCGGGCGACGGGGCGAAGTTACGCGCGGGGTCTTCGGCGTTGATGCGGCATTCGATCGCGTGCTTCTCCCACTTGATGTCGCTTTGATCAAATTCCAGCTTTTCGCCGTTCGCCACGCGGATTTGCTGCTTGATCAAATCGATGCCAGTAACCTCTTCGGTTACAGGATGTTCGACTTGAATGCGCGTGTTCATTTCGATGAAGTAATAATTGCCCTTCGCATCGACTAAAAATTCGATCGTGCCGGCGTTTTCATATTCCGCAGCGGAGGCGGCCTTGACGGCGGCCTTGCCCATTTTCTTGCGCAAATCGGGGGTGAGAAAAGGAGAGGGAGATTCCTCGATCAGCTTCTGGTGGCGGCGTTGGACGGAGCAGTCGCGTTCGCCGAGATGTAGGACTTTACCATGACTGTCGGCGAGGATTTGGAATTCGATGTGCCGGGGCTTTTCGATGTATTTCTCGATATAAACGGCGCCATTGCCGAATGCCTTTTCGGCCTCGTTGCGAGCCACGTGATATTCTTTGGCAAACGAGACATCGTTGTGGGCGATGCGCATGCCACGCCCGCCGCCACCCGCGACCGCTTTGATTATGATGGGATAGCCAATTTTGCGGGCGATTTTGACGGCTTCCGCTTCAGAGGCCACCGGGCCGTCGCTGCCGGGAACGATCGGCACGCCCGCTTTGCGCACGGTGTCCTTGGCAACCGACTTATCTCCCATCATCTTGATGGATTTTGACTTAGGACCGATGAATTTGATGTTACAGGATTCACACTGTTCGGCGAAGCGCGCATTTTCGGACAAAAAGCCGTAGCCGGGATGGATCGCATCTACATCGGCAATCTCCGCAGCGCTGATGATCCGGTCGGCGCGGAGGTAGCTGTCGGCGCTTTTGGG